>NZ_CAJXMA010000111.1:0-7563 GCF_913056445.1 uncultured Halovibrio sp. | reverse complement strand
GGACCCTGGAGCAGGCCCAGCTGTTCCACACCCCGCTGGGGAGGACGGCTCCATCCAGTCCTTTGTGGGTCGCGAGGCCGCACGCCTGGGCCTCTGGATCGTGGCCGGTTCCCTGCCCATGGGCACCCGTCCGGATGGCACCGTGGTGCCCGATGGCCGTGTGCGCGCCGCGTGCATGGTCTGGAACGATCAGGGCGAGCGGGTGGCCCGCTATGACAAGATCCATCTGTTTGATGCCATGGTGGGGGATTCCCAGGGCCGCTATCAGGAGTCGGATCTGTTCGAACCCGGCGATGAGGTGGTGACTGTGGATACTCCGGCAGGACGGCTCGGCATCAGCATCTGCTATGACCTGCGCTTTCCGGAGCTTTACCGCCGGCTGAGGGAGGCAGGTGCGGAATGGGTGGTGGTGCCGTCCGCCTTCACCCACCGGACCGGTGAGGCGCACTGGGAGCCGCTTCTGCGGGCCCGGGCGATTGAGGATCAGGTCTGGATCTGTGCCCCCAATCAGGGCGGGCAGCATGATGAGCGCCGGCAGACCTGGGGCCACTCCATGATCATTGATCCCTGGGGCAGCGTGGTTGCCGAGCGCTCCGAGGATGGGCCGGGTGTGGTCAGTGCGGTCCTGGACCGCGACCAGCTGGCCAGAACCCGCAGCGCCATCCCGGTATGGGAGCATCGGCGCCTCTAGTCGAGGCGGATCTTCTCCCGGTTGTCACTGACGGTGGCCGGGCCGATGCCGTCCACTTCCTCAAGGTGCTCGGGGGTGGTGAATTCACCCTGCTCCTTGCGCCATGAGACAATGGCGTCCGCCTTGGCCGGGCCAACACCATGGAGGGCCTCGGCGAGGACTTCCGCGCTGGCGGTATTGACGTTGACCGTTTCGGTCTCTTCCGCGGCATCCTGTGCCATGGCCGGCGTGACTGCCAGAACCAGGGTGAGCGCCAGCAGGCGGGTGGTTGCGGAAACGATTCCTTTCATCGTGATGTGCTCCTGTCTGTTCGCGATTGGGGAGGGAACAGAACAGACCCGGAGATGACGGTGCGGGGTGATTGAGGTGGTCCAGACGGGCGGCTTCCCTGCCACCCGAACTGCACCGGCCCTGCCCGACTCCCTGGGCGCTGTCCGTCCCTTTGACCAGGTGCCTCCTGCACCGCATTGCGTCCCTGCGACTGCCTATTCTAGTCAGATCCGTTTCCGGGGAAATAGGACATCGCCCATACACCGTGTAAGCGATTTCCTACAGCTGCTCGCCCTCGTCAATGCGCTCACGCAGGTAGCGGTAGAGACGTCGGCGCGGGCTGTTGCGGTCCCCGCTGTCCGACTGCCTGGCCGCATTACGGATCAGCTGGCGCAGGTGCTGGACATCGGTCTGTGGGTAACGGTCCATGAACTCGGTCAGCGCCGGCTTGCCTTCATGGATCAGGCGCTCACGCCAGCGTTCAGCCATGTGCAGGCGGCGGGTGTGCTCCGGGGTGCCGGCGGTCTGTCCGGCCGCGGCCCGGCGCAGGGCCTGCTCGTCCTCCTCGAGGATCTGGCGGCCCAGGTAGAGGGTCTGGCGACGGCGCGGGTCGCCTTCCGGCAGGTGCCGGACTTCCAGGAGTCCTTCAATGAGGGCGCTGGAGGCGGGCAGCTGGTGGATGCGCTCCTCGGGCAGGGCGGCCAGGGCCGCCGCCAGATCGCGCAGCTCATGCATCTCGCGTTTCGCCTGGCTTTTGCTGGGCAGCTCTTCCTGCGGTTGCCTTGGGGTATCAGCGTCGCTCATTCGTCCTCGTCAAAACGGTTGTTGATCAGTTCCACCAGCGCGTCCCGGGCGTCGGTCTCGTCCGCGCCCTCGATGATCAGGTCAATGTCCGTGCCACAGCTGGCTGCCAGCATCATCACCGACATGATGCTCTTGCCGTCCACTTCCCGCCCGTCACGCCCCAGCTGGATACTGCTTTCAAACTGTTCGGCGCAGCTTACAAGTTTGGCGGCGGCGCGGGCATGCAGGCCCAGTTTGTTGATGATGGTGATGGATTCTCGGATCATTGGGTTTCCGCTGTGTTCAGGGCGTCGGTTGCGCGTGGGGCAGTTCCGTGTGCCGGACCTGGACGGTGCTGAAGGCCTGGCGCAGGTGCGCCGCCAGCTCCTCGGCCATGTAGACCGAGCGGTGCTGGCCGCCGGTGCAGCCGATGGAGATTGTCATGTAGGAGCGGTTCACCGTGTGGAATTCCGGCAACCAGCGGTCCAGAAACCCCTTGATATCCTCGAGCAGGGTCGTGGTGCCAGGCTGGCCGGTCAGGTATTCACGGATCGGGGCATCCAGCCCGGTATAGCCGCGCAGGGATTCGTCCCAGAAGGGATTGGGCAGGCAGCGCACATCGAAGACGAAATCCGAGTCGATGGGCACCCCGTGCTTGTAGCCGAACGACTGGATCAGAAGGGCCATCTGCTGTTCGTCCCGCCCCACGATCCGCTCGCGTACCATGTCGCGCAGCTCGTACATGGAGCGTTCGGTGGTGTCGATGTGCAGGTCCGCAAGCCGCGCGATGGGTTCCAGCAGGGCTTTCTCGTCCTGAATGGCCTCGGACAGCGAGCGCCCCGGTGTGCTCAGGGGGTGCTTGCGGCGGGTCGCGTGGAAGCGCTGCAGCAGCATGCTGTCCGCCGCGTCCAGATAGATGACCTCCACCCTCAGGTCCGGGTGCTGGAGCTGGCGGTAGAGGTTCTCGAAATCGGCAATGTCCGCGGAGAGATTGCGGGCGTCAATGCTGACGGCGATGTCGCTCTGCTGCTCGTCCGATTCCAGCGCCTTGCGCGTCAGCGGCTGCAGCAGTCCGATGGGCAGGTTGTCGATGCAGTAGTAGCCGAGGTCTTCCAGCACATGGAGCGCTGTGCTCTTGCCGGAGCCCGAGCGGCCGCTCACGATGGTCAGTTTCACAGCCCGATCTCCCGCTGGCTGGATGGGTCGGCGTTACGGCGATGCCTTTTCGCTGGCGACAATCAGGTCATAGAGTTCCTGCGAGTCCTGGCACTGGCGCAGGCGCCGGCACAGGCCGCGGTCATTGAACTTCTCCGCCAGCTGGCTGAGCAGCTCAAGGTGCTCACTGGTGGCATTCTGCGGCACCAGGAGCACGAACAGCAGATCCACCGGCTCACTGTCGATGGCATCGAAGTTGATGGGTTCATCCAGCGTCAGCAGCGCGCCCACCACGCGCTTGCAGTCCTCGAGCCGGCAGTGCGGAATGGCGATGCCCTGTCCGATGCCGGTGCTGCCGAGGCGCTCCCGCGCCACCAGATTGTTGAAGATCTGGTTCTCCTCAAGCTCCGGGTAGTGCAGGGCCACCCTTTCGGCAATGGTCTCGAGGATGCGTTTCTTGCTGGTCCCCGGAACACCGCAGAGGGCCAGTTCCGGGGCAAGGATGGATTCAATGGACAGTGATGAATGGACCATGGATACCGCTTGGGATCAGCGGGTGGCCGCACCGTGCATGCGTTCCACCTGCTTTTCCTTATGTTTGAGAATTTGCCGGTCAAGCTTGTCCACAAGCTGATCGATCGCCGCGTACATATCGTCGTGCTGGGCCTTGGCGTTGATTTCGCCCCCGGTTACATGGAGCGTGGCTTCGGCGGTCTGTCGCTGTTTGACCACCGACAGCGTCACCTGGGTGTTGCTGATCTGGTCGGTGTGTCGCTCAAGTTTGTCCATCTTGCTCCGGACATAGTCCTTGAGGGCTTCAGTCAGCTCGATGTGGTGACCTGAAATGTTGAGTTGCATAGTCCGCTCCTGTTTCCGGTTCGGCCCGGCCACCGGAAGGTGGCCATCATACAGGCGTCAGACCCTCTAGACGAGACGTTTGCGTTCGTTCGAGGGTGGAATGTGCATCGCCTCGCGGTATTTCGCCACCGTGCGGCGTGCCACATTGATGCCCTGATCACTGAGTATAGTCGCTATACGGTTGTCGCTCAGCGGTTTTCGGCTTTCCTCCTCATTGATGAGTTTGCGGATCATGGCACGGATGGCTGTGGACGAGCACTCGCCGCCTTCGTCCGTGCTCACATGGCTGGAAAAGAAATACTTCAGTTCGTAAATGCCACGCGGGGTGTGCATGTACTTCTGGGTGGTGACGCGGGATATGGTGGACTCGTGCATTTCCACCGCCTGGGCGATTTCGGAGAGGATCAGCGGCTTCATCGCTTCCTCGCCCTCTTCAAAGAACCTCTGCTGATGATCGACGATCTGGGAGGCGACTTTCAACAGGGTTTCGTTACGGCTCTGAAGGCTCTTGATGAACCACTTGGCCTCCTGGAGCTGGTCGCGCAGATAGGTGTTGTCCCTGCTGCTGTCGGACTGGCGGATGAGTGACGCATAGAGGCTGTTCACCTGCAGCCGGGGCGCGATCTCCGGGTTCAGTTCGATCTTCCAGCGCCCTTCCTGGCGGGTGACGATCACGTCCGGGACCACGTATTCGGTTTCTTCCTCGCCGATGGCATCCCCGGGGCGGGGGTGCAGGCTCTGGATCAGCCCCAGGACCTCCTTGAGCTGCGCCTCGCTGAGCCGGCTGCGGCGCATCAGCTGGCGGTAGTCACGGCTGCCGAGCAGCTGGATGTAGTGGCTGATCACCAGCCGTGCCTGCTTGAGCCAGGGGGTGTCCGTGGGAAGCTGATTGAGCTGGATCAGCAGGCACTCGCGCAGGTCCCGTGCGGCCACCCCGGGCGGGTCGAAGTGCTGCAGCCGGTGCAGGACCGCTTCAACCTCGTCCATCTCCAGTGGATCCTCGTCGTCCGGCGCGCTCAGCCCCTGATGGATCTCCTCAAGGCTCTGGGTCAGATAGCCGCTGTCGTCGATGCCATCCACCAGGGCGTGGGCAATGGCGCGGTCGCGCTCGGACATGGGGGTGAGGTTGAGCTGCCAGTGCAGGTGATCCTGGAGAGTCTCGCCACGGCTGTTGCGGCTCTCAAAATCCGATTCGCCGCCTTCATCCTCGGGGCGTGAGCTGGCGGGCGAGGCGGGGGCGGTCTGGTAGACGTCGTCCCAGGCGGTGTCCACGGGCAGGTTGTCGGGGATTTCGCTGTTGTCCTGCCAGTTCTCGTTCTCCCAGCTCTCGGGCTCGGCGCCGGCGGTTTCCCGTGATTCGTCTTCCTGCGATCCCTCTGACTCACCGGATTCGCGGCCATCTTCCCTGCTGTCACTGTGTTCACTGGTGTCAGCGGTTTCGCTGTCGTCAGTCCCGGCTTCAGCTTCCGCTTCGGCTTCCTCGGCGGTTTCAAGCATGGGATTGGATTCCAGCTGCTGCTGGATCTCCTGCTGCAGGTCGAGTGTGGAGAGCTGGAGTAACCGTATTGCCTGCTGAAGCTGGGGCGTCATTGTGAGCTGCTGGCCCATCTTCAGCTGCAGGGACGCTTTCATGACCATCGACTGCTTTCCCGTTACCGATTGTCCCGCATTTACGTAACCTTAATCCGACCCTGTGGCAGGCCGGCAGGGATTTTGCTTAATGTCTTTTGAATTGAGTGTACAGGCCAATTGGGCAGGGCGACAACGGTTTTGGGAGGACCGTGTCACAGACGGAATTCGTCGCCCAGATAGACTTCCTTGACCTGCTGGTTGGCGAGGATGTCCTCGGAGGTGCCGGAGGCGATGATGTGGCCTTCGCTGACGATATAGGCGGTTTCGCAGATGTCGAGCGTCTCGCGCACGTTGTGGTCGGTGATCAGGACACCGATGCCCCGGTCACGCACCTGGCGCACGATCTGCTTGATGTCGCTGACCGAGATCGGGTCCACGCCGGCGAAGGGTTCGTCCAGCAGGATGAAGGCCGGCTCCACCGCCAGCGCACGGGCGATCTCGGCGCGGCGGCGCTCACCGCCGGAAAGGCTCATGCCCAGGCTGTTGCGGATGTGGCTGATGTGGAACTCACGCAGGAGTGACTCCATGCGTTCCTCACGTTCGGCCTTTGTGAGGTCGCTGCGGGTCTGCAGGATCGCCATCAGGTTCTGCGCCACGGTCAGGCGCCGGAAGACCGAGGCTTCCTGTGGCAGATAGCCGATACCGGCACGGGCGCGGCCGTGCATGGGCAGGTGGGTGATGTCGCGGTCATCGATGCGGATGCGGCCCCGGTCATGGGGAACCAGGCCCACGATCATGTAGAAACAGGTGGTCTTGCCGGCGCCATTGGGCCCGAGCAGCCCGGCGATCTGACCACTCTGGATGCTGAGGGAAACGTCCATCACCACCGGGTGGCGGCGGTAACTCTTGGCCAGGTTCAGCGCTTCCAGTCTCGCCATGGGGTCCGCTCAGTTGCTGTTGTCGTTGCCGCTGTCGCGGCCGGGCTGGATGGTCATCTCAACCCGGTCATCCGCGTCGTCCTCGGAGCTGGAGGCGGTGACCACCCTTTCGGCCACGTCGTACACGATCCGGTTGCCCCGGAAGGTGTCGCCCTGCTGCCGGATGAAGGCCTCGTTCTCAAAGGTGATGCGTTCTTCGTCGGCCCGGTAGATGATGGTCCGGCCCTCGGCGTAGACGGCCGGGCCCTGTTCGGTTTCCGGTTGCTCGTAGGTGGCGGGGTCGCCGGTGGCTACCATCCGGTTGAGGCTCTGGGCCCCGCCCCTGTAGAGAACCACTCTGTCCGCCGTCAGAAGGGCTTCGCCCTGGGTAACCCGGACACTGCCGGTATAGGTGGCGGTTCCTTCCTGGTCATCCAGGCGGGCATTGTCGGATTCAACCCGGATGGGCTTGTCGGAATCCAGATTGAACGCATACAGGGGCAGTGACAGGCTGCTCAGAAGCAGCCCTGCCAGAAACCGCCAGGCGTTTCGGGTGCGTGCCGGGTTGGTCATGAGCAGGCTGTGCCTCCTGTGCGTCAGCGGTTGAAGTACCGGCTGCGGACATCATTCTCGAGCCTGACCGCGCGTTCGTCGATCCACCCCGTCATGCCGACGGCATGGGTCACGCTGCTGCGGTCGATCAGGGTCACCGGCGCATCAGTCTGCACAATCCGTTCGTTGTTATCCAGCGTCATCCGTTCGCTGAGGATCAGCACATCCCCGCGCTCGGTGCTGCTGTGGCGGGCCCGGACATCCTTCTCAAGCATGAGTTTGGCCACATCTGGCCGGTAAAGCCCGGTACGTGAACGCACGAACCAGGGAGCGCCGCCGTTGCGGGCCATGAGCATGGCACGGGGGCGCTCCATGGTGACCCGGTTCTCATCCTGGAACTGTTCAGCCCGGCGGGTGCGGATGCGTGACTTGAGGCGGCCTTCACTGTCGAAGGCGCGGAAGGTGGCGTTGACCACGAAGCCATCCGGCTTCTGTGGGCCGCGCAGGTCGGTGGCCGTGGTGTCGCGGATCGGGTCATCCTCCTGGAGCACCAGCAGGGCGAGGCCCAGGAGCACGACGCCGACAATGCCCCAGAGGGCAATGGAGCGGTCCCTCAGCCAGGCCAGCAGCATCCAGTCGGGCAGTTTCATGGCGCACGGTACCCGTCAACCAGTTGATCCAGGACCCCGCGACACGCCAGAAGCCATTCGCAGACCTCGCGGATGGCACCACTGCCGCCGGGGGTAGTGGTGCACCAGTCCGCCG
>NZ_CAJXMA010000110.1:0-7769 GCF_913056445.1 uncultured Halovibrio sp. | reverse complement strand
CGCTTCTTCCTGGACGATTGATATTTATAAATCTTTCTGCCTCATCCCCATAGAAATTCCATGTAGATTCTGTTTCTTTTGGGGGTACTGTTACATGAAACTCATTCGCACAATGTTGGCAAGTTAACGGGATTCCTCCATGAACCCACCACTTTCCATCAGCTGACTGAATAGGATGCTTTGGTACATCTAATTTTTCTGTCCATGGAACCTCATTTGGTTTTTGACACTTTGGACAATTTGGTTTTATTTCGAAGAGGTAGTTAGGAATGAGAGCGTTGTAGGTTCTGTAAGGTAGATTCCTAATATCTTTCATCTAGTATGGCTCCCTGGGTTGGTATTTGGCGTTAATGCCTTGGCCAGTACCCCAATGCACTCTGGCCGTTTCCCTCTTGTCCTTGTTATTCCCTGGGCGTTCCTTGGTACCACCGTTGTCGGATTGTTGCGGCTAGCCGGAAGCCTCTCCGTGTCCGAGGGCGTTGGTGCCGCCTGCTAGCTCTTCCTTAGGACTGCAGTTCCTGCCAGAGCGGGTGCGCCACCTGCTTAGTGGTGGGATTGCCTGGGAGAGCACTGGTATACTGTCGTCGCCGCGCTCTTGCTTTTTCTTAGAAACTTATTTCTCGGTTATATATTTAAGAGTCTTTTTCATTTTGCGCCTCAACCGGTATTGTAATGATTATGTTTGTAATCATTTCGGCCCCTGACTCCAAATCTAACTTAAGGTCAATGTTTTTATCATTCTTAACTAGGTCGCTGGGCCAATATATCGATATGGATATAATTTTTTTATCTTTTGGTGCAACCTCTACGTCTTTGTAAGTGGTGCTTTTCCAAGGTTCGGGGTCATCCTTATCATACGGCCACTCAGGCGACACATAAAAATCCATCGGTGCAGCTGTTTCATTGATCGCCAAGGCATCGACAACTAGATATTCACCTTTCCTACGAACTTCTTTTATGTGAAAAGGGAACTCTCCCTCTTTATAGCTTTCTGCTAAGTCAGAGTAAAAAAAAGAAGTTACATTTGAGAATTCGTAGTTCGAGTCACTACTCAACAATTCAGCGTACTGAGATCCCTGATGTTGTTTCCAGCGCTCATATCCTTCAAAGCCCAAAATGGGTAGGCTTCCTAAGATGGCAATAATGATAAAGACAACGATTATCGCTCCGTAGTTGGGAGGGACAGAAGTTGGTTCGTCTTTTATTGTTCCGCCTTTTGTTGAGGACGAAATACGAATTACATCCTCTTTCTTGAGGGAGCAATCCTTAGCCATTATAAGAGCTGAACACTCTTGATCAGGGTCGAGTCGGGAAATCCATAAATTGGGATGATGGAAGCTAATATCTTCAGTTGCTGCAACAAGTTCATATGAATATTCTCTGTTAAGCACTATTCGGATTTCTTCTTCTACATGGACTCCTCTATTAAAAGCTCTTACCTCAAATAGCTGCGAGGAAGAATTGAGGTAGCTAATGGGATATATTTTAGAGCATACAGCATAAAGTTGCCGAGTCTTAAAAAAATAGATAATAGCCGAACTAATGATAATTACAAGAATACCTACTACTAACTCAGTAACCATATTAAGCCGCTGCCAGAGTTCATATAATTCAATGAGATGCTGTTCGCCACTAAGGTCTTCTTATAATGACGAGGATGTAATTGTGACTAGCCAGTACCCCTTTGCACGCTGGCCGTTCCCTCTTTTCCTTGTTATTCCCTGGGCGTTCCCTGGTGCCATCGTTGTCGGATTGTTGCGGCTAACCGGAAGCCTCTCCGTGTCCGAGGGTGTTCGTACGCCTCGTTAGTTCATCCTCTGGGCTGATCTGTCCAAAGTCAGCGTCAGTCGCATCTGTCATCAGCCACATCGTGTACTGAGGCCATTGAGCGCAGATGCGCTGAAGAAGGTCCCCTTTCGGGATCTGCCCTGTCTGCTCTATCCGCGCCAACGTGCCTTTATTGACCCCGACCAGTTTGCAGAACTCCTGACGGCCTGACGTTTCAGCCTCCCTGATCGCACGAATTTTCTCTGATAGGTCCATTGACAGTACCCAGAATCGTGTATACCGTTTAGTGTGTATACACAAAAATGAGCACAGCCATAAAGCTGTTGTCAGTTTTTGTGTATGTCAGTGGATCAAAGTGTAGCAGGGTGAAAAACAGTGGACGAGCAAAAGCACATCGTAATGATCCCGGTGCCGGTCATGAGCAAGGAACGCTTCGCTGAGATGACAGGTCTCAGTGAAGGCCAGGTCCGCGGCATGATCGAGAAAGGCCACCTCCCCTCCATGAAGTGCGGCAAGGCACGGATGGTCAACATCGCCCGCCTGTCCCAGGAAGCCATCAACCTGGAGGACTGGACGGCATGAACCCGGCCACGCACGACCCCGCCCAGCTGGATCTGATCGGCTTCACCTCGATTGAGGCGCAGAACGCCGAGTTTCTGGCCCGTGAGGACGTGCAGAAGCGCCTGCGTTCAAACAAGCGCCACCCGGATCGCCTGAATCTGTCCGTGAATGGGGTGCGCTGGCGCGCGGTGCGTGGTGACTGGTGCCTCAAGAGCACCCGCGAGAAAGGCTACCCGGTTGTCTGGTGGCACCTCTTCCAGGTTGAACAGCCCGAACGGGGCTTCTTCGTCACCGTCTCTTCCGCCATCTGTGCTGACTGGCTGCGCCAGGGCTTCCGCAATGCGATCCAGGAACGGAACCAGCCAGGGCAACCGGAGACTGCAGAAAAGGAGAACCAGGCATGAGTCACGCGACTGCCGATCCGAATCAGTACCTGGCCCAGGTCACCCAACAGGCCCGCGACACCATGGACCTGTATCACCAGGGCCGTTTTCAGGCCGCTGACATCCACGAGCACCGCCTGTCCGGCCTGATCAATGCCGCTATGACGCTCAAACCGGAATGGTATGTCCCGCTGACCGGATTCCGCCAGATCGTGATTGAGTACAGCCTCGCTCCGAGCCGCCAGATGCCCCCGGAGGCTTATCTCATGCAGCGGGCCTGCCTTGCACTTTCCGCCCTTTCAGACCAACAGGAGGCCGCATGAGCCGCAGAAAACAAAGCGTCCGGCTCTACCTGGATGTCGACACCTATCGCCAGCTGCTGGTCCAGGCCGCCAACACCCAGGACGTGAAGACCCCGTCCGACTACGCGGCCCAGCTGCTGAGTGAAGCATTGAAGAACAACGCTGGGGAGTCTGCCGACCATGAGTAGGCCCGTAAGAGCTGCCCCCGTCATCCGTCGCCGTCGGTATAGAGGCGCCCGACCCAGATCGTGCGCAGGAGCTGGGTCATGTTGGCGCCGCCGACGGCAGAGGATGACGGGGGTAGCGACGCCTGCCCCTTGATTCTCGAGCCCGAGGTCCCGGACCGGCGCCCGCAGGGCGCCTCCGAGCAACCGGACTCCCCGGAGTCCACAAGTGAAAACCGCCGCCCAAGCGGCCAAAAGCTGGAGAAAAAACCATGTCCAAACAGCAACTGACCATCACCGTCATCGGTGCGCGTCGTTTCGACATCGACGGCAACAAGATCGGCCAGATTTTCACCATGGAACCGGCCGACCCGGACGATGCCGACCGCATCGGCAACGACGTCATGAAGTGGGGTTGTGATCACGCCCTGGTCGAAAAGATCGAGCAATACGAATCCGAGCTGCCCTGCGAGTTCGACGCCGAAGCCATGATGAAAGCCGGCGGCGGCCAGAAGGCGCAGTTCAAGCTGCTCAATCTCGCCAAGCGCCAGATCAGCGGCAGCAAATCCAGTGGCGCCAGCGGTGACAAGTCAGCCGCTGCGGCGAGCCAGTAACCAGGAGGGCAGGCCATGACCGAGGCGGAAAAACTCCAGGCCATCCTGGAACAGCTCCAACTCATGGCCTCGATGAATTTCGGTCTGGCGCTGGTTTTCATGCTGGCGCTGGGCTGGATCGCTGGCCACCAACGATGAACCCGAGGGGGAGTCATGGAACCAGCGCTTGAAGTGGCCGGATACGGCCTCGCTATGTGGGGCATTGGCTTCGTCATGTCCCACAAAATCCTGACGATGAAACGACTCATGGAGGTCACAACATGAACCTGAAAACACACCTCGAAAACGCTCGCCAGGCCGTGAACGACAAGTCCCTCCGGGCTGTTACGGCTGTCGGGGCAACCGTGGCGACCACAACCGCAGCGGCCTCTGGTGGCGGCGGTGGCGGTACCACCATCCCCGGCTCCGATGGCATGTCGGATGCGTTCAGCACCCTTCAGACCGAAGCGGGCAGCATGATCGATTCGGCCTGGCCGGTGCTGATCGCTATCACCGGCGGCCTGATCCTCATGAAGCTCGGCAAGAAGGTCATGAATCGGGCCACGTAACCCAGGGGGCTCCGGCCCCCTTTTCTTTCCCTCGTTCAGTGATGCCCTGGGGCTGAATGATGACCCGTATTTTCTCGCTCTTGTTGCTGTTGTCCGTTGTCTTGTTGTCGCTACCAGTTAATTCAGCGGAACAGATAGAAACTCTATCGCCGCTTGGTCAGGATTATTACAAGTGCTCCTGGGATTATGAACAAGAGTGGGTCGATGATTACGTTAATAATGTTGAACAAACTTTCCCGGAGTGCGGGAAAGATGGGCAGTATTGTGAAACGTCTTACCCTGATGGCAAGGAATGTAATTGGGTTGATGGCGGATGGGAGCCTTATAACCTGCGTGTAAAGGTCGTTCTTTACGAAGGCGAGCGGCCACCGACCCAGAAGGAAATTTGTCAGGACAAGGCGGATCAGGGCGCAAGATCAACCGGCGTCCTTGTCCATGATGAACCCTACCTCCCGGCCCAGGTCTGTGATGCCGGCTGCACCGCTTTATATTCCGGAAGTGTCACGGCTTCGGAGTACTCCGGAACCGGCGAGAACAAAGTCTATTACTTCAATAACGTGAATATGTCCTACACCGGCGACACTTGCACCGTCGGTGATGGTGGGTCCGGTGCCGAGGAACCAGCGGCGGAACAAGGCGAGGACGCCCCGGAATGCGGTCCTCGGGAACAGCTCGGGACCGTGAATGGTGAATGGAGCTGCCAGCCGAAAGGCGGCACCGGTGGGGATGATGGGGCCGGTGATGGCGGTGGCGGCTCTGGTGGTGATGATGGTTCCGGTGGTGACGACGGATCTGGTGGTGATGACGGGTCCGGTGGTGGTGACGGATCCGGCGGGAATGCCCCGGATGGCTCCAAAACGGAAGGGACCGTCACCCTCCCTGATGGCACGGTTCGCGAGGTTGAGTTTGATACCGAAGGGCTCGCCCAAGAGGACACCAACCAGGACATCAAGGAAGGGGTGAAAGACCTGGTTGATGAGGACGGTGAAACCAGTGAGCCCAAGGATATGTATGAGCAGAACGTCGACGACAGCTGGGACGAAAGCGGCATCGACGACGCCATCCAGGAAGTCGAGGACGGCAACTATCCCGGCATCGAAAACCAGCA
Source organism: uncultured Halovibrio sp. (assembly GCF_913056445.1). Lineage (NCBI taxonomy): Bacteria > Pseudomonadati > Pseudomonadota > Gammaproteobacteria > Oceanospirillales > Halomonadaceae > Halovibrio > uncultured Halovibrio sp. Next base: position 2,301 of record NZ_CAJXMA010000110.1, on the reverse strand, counting down.
GGAAGCCGAGAACCTGAAAGACACCGTGCAGCAGGCCATTCCCGATGTCGGCTGCTCCGGGGTCAGTGTCCAGCTCCATAAGCAATTCACCTGGGACATCAGCTGCGCCGATACCCAGCGGGTCCGCGACATCCTCTGGTGGGCCATTGCGGTGCTGACCGCCATTGGGATCGGCCAGGTGTTCCTGGAACCGGTGAAATAGGAGGGAACCATGCCAGCACCTGCGATTGTCGGCGTCCCGTGGCTTGCCAGCATCCTCAGCAGTCTCTTTGCCGGACTGGTGGCGTTCTTCGCCAAGTTCCTGTCCAAGAAGCTGGCCATGGTCGCCGCGATCATTGCCGCCGTCGTCGCTGTTACGGCCTCGTTCATCGGCACCCTTGAGGGCCTTCTGGCGGCGCTGGATCTGACCTTTCCCGGCGACGGCAGCTGGGGCCTGTTCGTGCCGGGCAACCTCACCGACTGCGTGTCGATGTATCTCACCGCCCGGCTGGCGAAGTGGTTCTACTACTGGCAGGTCACCTTCCTGCAGTACAAGTTGTTCTGAGGGGGCGCCATGGCGACGTATGTGGTCACCGGCAAACTCGGCGGCGGCAAAACCCTGGCCTGTGTGGGCCGCATCCGCGACGCCCTGATCGAGGGCCGCCCCGTCGCGACCAACCTGGACATTGACCTGGTTAAGCTCCTGGGCAAGAAGGCGAAGAACGCCACGCTCTACCGGGTGCCGGACAAACCGGCCGCCGATGATCTCCACGCCTTGGGCAGTGGTAACGACGGTTACGAGGAGGAGAAAAACGGCCTCCTGGTCCTGGATGAGTGCGGGACCTGGTTCAACGCCCGCGAGTGGAACGACAAGAACCGGCGGGGGCTGATCGACTGGCTAATCCACGCCCGCAAGTGGGGATGGGACCCGTATTTCATCGTCCAGGATGTGTCGATGATGGACAAACAGGCCAGGAAGGCCCTGGCGGAACACGTCGTCTACTGTCGCCGCCTCGACCGGTTCTCCATCCCGCTGCTCGATCCGCTGTACAAGCTGGCGACCGATAAGCCCCTGCCCAAGAAGAAGGTGCACGTGGGGATCGTCAAATACGGCGACCAGCCTAACGCGCCCATGGCCGAGCGCTGGTGGTACGTCGGCAAGGATCTCTACCCCGCGTTCAACACCAAGCAGATTTTCCGCGAGGACTACCCCCATGGCGTCTACCAGCAGCTGCCGCCCTGGTACACCCATGGCCGTTACATGCGCCCGAGAGATTGGAGGTTCGTGATGCGACTCACCCGGATCTATTTCCGCCAGTATTCCCGCGTTCTGATGATGGCCGTGGCTGCAATCAGTGGCGCGGCCGTGGCCACGGCGATGACCGGCGAAAAGCAGCCCCAGAACCCGCTGGCCAGCATTGAGGGCCCCATCACTGCCGAGAAGCTGAATGCCTTGCCGGGCGTATCGATCAAGAAGAACCAGGATGAGGAACGCGAAATCAGCGAACCGGAGCCCCAGCCGGTCCAGGTCGCCCAGGTTGAACGCGACAAAGCCGATCCGCTGAAACGCTGGCGCGGTGCGGAGCTGACCGGTGTGGCCACTGATGCGGAGGGCGACCCGATCTATGCCCAGGTGAAAACGAAGGACGGGGGCAAATACTCGCTCGATACCATCCGCTCGATGGGCTTCAACGTCCAGATGCCGGACCAGTGCTCGGTCATCATCGCTGACCAGGAAACCGGCGAAATGCTCCGGCTGCACACCAATTACTGCCCGGAGCTTGGCTGATGCGTAACGCGACGCTTGATGCAGCCAGGGCCGCCGGGATCGCGCTGATGATCCTGGATCACGTCGCAGTGGTCTACGAGTGGCCGCCATTCGTTCGCGACATCACACGCCTGGCCATGCCGCTGTTCATGGTCACCTCCGGGTATCTGTTCGCGGGCAAGCTCGGCCCCCGCTATCGGGAGGTCTGGCTGGCCGCCGCGATCACCTGGCCGATGGTGGTGGTCCTGGAGCTGGCTCTGGTGCATGTGCTGATCGTCTACGCGCTGGTGCTCCCACTGCTGCGGGCCCAACCAGGAACGCTGCTTTTACTGACGTGTCTCGGGCTGCTCCAGACCTACAACTGGGCGATTCCCTGGAACGGCTACCAGCCTGGCTACCTTCTCGCGTTCCTGGTCCTGGGCCAGCTGGCACGCCAGGCGGGCATCGAGATCCGGGACCGCAACTGGCCCCAGTGGGTGACCTGGCCGGGTCGTTACCCACTGACGGCGTATGGGGTTCACCTGGCGGCCCTGGTGGGCCTGACACAGATCCCC
>NZ_CAJXMA010000109.1:0-7817 GCF_913056445.1 uncultured Halovibrio sp. | reverse complement strand
TCCTTTTCCAGGGAGCCGGCGTTGACGCCGATACGGATCGGGATGCCGTGATCCTTGGCGGCGTTGATAACGGCCCTGACCCGCTCTTCCTTCCCGATGTTGCCGGGATTGATGCGCAGGCAGTCCACGCCCAGCTCCGCCACACGCAACGCGATTTTGTAGTCGAAGTGGATGTCCGCCACCAGCGGCACATTCACGGCAGCGCGGATCTTCGCAAAGGCCTCAGCGGAATCCATGTCCGGAACCGATACCCGGACAATGTCGGCACCGGCTTCCTCCAGGCCACGGATCTGCGCCACCGTCCCCTCAACGTCGAGGGTATCGGTATTCGTCATGCTCTGAACGGCTATGGGCGCATCGCCCCCCACGGGAACCGACCCCACATGGATCTGGCGGGATGGCCTGCGCTTGATGGGAGACTCTTCGTTCTTAAGCATCGTTCTGAACCTGCCATTCTCTGCGGCTGCCCCTGCGGGGTTCAGCCATTGGCTGTATCAAGTACAAACTGTGTACGCCCGGCATTCACGGGGTACTGTTCGAGTTCCACCGCTTCGCCCATAAAGCGCACCGAGGCTACCGCGTCAACGTTGCCGAGCAGCACTTCAAAGGGCACGGGGCCCTCATATTCAACTGTCTCACCTTCCTGGGCAAGGGTGACCACAACCCGCTCTCCGTTGCCGTTAACCACCTCAACCCAGCAGGCACCATCAAACGTAATGGTCAGCGATGGCTGGCTGCCACCCGGCTGTTCGCCGGTAGCCGTCTGTGTTCCACCGTTGGACGCAGCGCCACCAGAGTCATCAACCTGGGCAACAGGCGTCGAGAATGCCGGTTCGGTATCCGCGCCAGCCTCGGAGCTCCCCGCACCAGTGGTGTCGTCCTCATCCGTTGCGGTGGCAGGCTCAGGCTCGGGCTCGGAGTCGGCCTCTGCCCCCGCACCAGAACCTGGATCCGGCACTTCGAATTCCACTTCACCAGCCGCTTCCACCGCAGAATCCACCACCCAGGGTCCGTACTCGTAGACCACCCAGCCAAGGAGCAGCACTGCCACAACCGCGATGGTCATGCCCCCGATACGACGCCTGCGAATCTTCTTCTGACGTATGACTTCTGTCGGGCTGGGCTCCTTCTGCGCCTCCTGACTCTCGCGGTAGGGTTCGAGTTCCCGATCCAGGCGGGCAATCAGATCATCCCCGTCCTGTTCCGTGAGACGCGCATAGGTCCGGACATACCCCTTGAGGAAAAGATCCGCGGGCATGGCCTCATAATCACTTTCCTCAATGGCCTGGATGATCGATGGCCTCAGATGCAGCTGATCCGCGACATCCTGTCGATCCATTCCGTGGTGCTCGCGGGCGGTTCGCAGCTGTTCGCCCACGAGCCGGGTTGTCGGCCCGTTACTGTTCTCGGCGCTACCCTCTTCACTCATCGGTGACCATGGTCCTGTATTGCTGGTATTCCTCGGAATCCGGGAAGCGCTCACGCAACTGCTCCACCAGCCCGGACGCCTCTCGCTCCTCGCCTGACTCTCTTGCCAGCCGGATCCCCGCCAGCAGGGACGCAGGCGTATGGGAGAGCTCCCGGGAGCGTTCGATGCGCATGGTCAGTCGACGGTAAAGGGGCCGGGCTTCCGCATAACGCCCGGCATCGATCAGGGCCGTCACCGCACCGATGTGGGCTGTCGTACTGCCACGCCGCAGCTTCATGGCGCGCTTATAGGCGTCCGCCGCCTCATCATGGCGGTCAAGCTGGCTCGCGGTACGTGCCAGGTTCACAAAAACCCCGGCGCGACTGTCGTAATCGGTGTCCTCGGATGCCTTCCGAAACTGTTCCAGAGCCTCCTCATACCGGCCACGGTTATAGAGGAAAACCCCGAAATGGGAACGGCCACGGGTATACTCCGGTTCCAGATCCAGTGCCCGCCGGAAGCGTTGCTCGGCCAGGTCGTATTCACCCTGCTCTTCGTTGATCAACGCTTTGGCGGCGATGGCGGGGGCGCTTTCATCATTGATCTCAAGCGCACGATCCAGATGCTGGCGGGCCCGGTCATAGCGGTCATTCTGGATATAGGCCAACCCCAGACGCACGTAATCCTCCTCCGCCTGCTCAGGATTGCCTGAGGCGAAGGTTCCCTGCCGCTGCGAGACACAACCCGCCGCGACAATGCAAAGCATCAGAATCGCGGTGATCCGCATCGCGTCAGCCTTTGATCGCACTGGCATGGAGTCAGTCATCCTCCGAATCGTTTGCCTTCAGCCCACCTCCTGGTGAACCGGAATATAACGCTCACTGCGGCGGGTACGGTCCTCGAACTGGCCGACCAGCTGGCCGCAGGCGGCATCAATATCGTCGCCGCGTGTTGTACGCACCGTTGTAATATAGCCGGCCTGGTTCATTATGTCCTGAAACCGCTTCACCGCATTCCCGCTCGGGCGACGGTAATCGCTCTCGGGGAAGGGATTGAACGGGATCAGGTTGACCTTGCACGGCACGTCCACCAGCAGATCCGCAAGCTGCGATGCATGCTCCGGCTGGTCGTTGACGCCCTCAATCAGCGTGTACTCGATGGTTGCCCTGCGCCGATCCCCGAGTCCCGACAGGTACTGCTTCGTCGCCGAAAGCAGACGTTCGATCGGGTATTTGCGATTCAGCGGCACCAGTTCGTTCCGCAGCTCATCATTGGGGGCATGGAGCGAAATGGCAAGTGACACATCGGAAACCTCGCCCAGTTTCTCCAGCGCCGGAATCACCCCGGAAGTGCTGACGGTCACCCGGCGTTTGGAAATGCCGTACGCCCAGTCATCCATCATCAGGTCCATGGCATCGACAACGTTGTCGAAATTCAGCAGCGGCTCACCCATGCCCATCATGACCACATTGGTGATGGGCCGCTCCTTCGTGCGATCGAAGGGCATGAAGGTTCGCAGCGCCGCCCAGACCTGACCGATGATCTCCGCCGCGGAGAGATTACGGTTGAAGCCACGCTTGCCGGTGGAACAGAAACTGCAGTCAAGGCTGCACCCGACCTGGGAGGAGACACACAGGGTGCCGCGCTCGCCATCGGGAATCAGCACCGTCTCGATGCTGTTGCCCTCGGCCATGCGCATGACCCACTTGCGTGTGCCGTCGCTCGAGGTTTCATCAAGAAGAACCTCCGGCCCCCGGATCTCGGCGATCTCCGCCAGTCGTGCACGGAGCGTCTTGCTGACGTTGGTCATGGCCTCGAAGTCATCCACCCCATAATGGTGAATCCACTTCATGACCTGCCCGGCACGGAACTTCTTCTCGCCGATATCGACGAAGAACTGCTCCATCTTGTGCCGCGGCAGGCCAAGAAGATTAACCTTCTCAGCTGAACTCTGGGTGCCGGTGTTGCTCATGCTTGGATACCTTCTCTGTCCGCGCTGGTCTTACAGGGTGCGCGGGCAGATCTCGCTGTCGTTGAAGAAATAGGCGATCTCGCGCTCGGCGGATTCCGGCGAATCAGAGCCGTGAACCGCGTTGGCGTCGATCGAATCGGCGTAATCCGCCCGGATGGTGCCTGCTTCCGCTTCCTTGGGGTTGGTCGCGCCCATCAGTTCACGGTTCCGGGCAATGGCGTTCTCGCCTTCCAGTACCTGGACAATAACCGGGCCGGAGGTCATGAAGCCCACCAGATCCGGAAAGAACGAGCGCTCACGGTGCTCGGCGTAGAAACCCTCCGCCTGCTCCTGGGTCATGTGGATCATGCGGGCTGCCACAACCTGCAGACCGGCTTTCTCGAAACGGCTCTCAATTTCGCCGATCAGGTTGCGGGATACCGCATCCGGCTTGATGATCGACAGGGTGCGCTCAATAGCCATGGGATGAAACTCCTGTTATCAGTAATCTGTGGAATCCGGGCGGAATTATACGCACCTCAGGCGTAAAGTCACACCGTCGCACGCCGCGCGGCACTGCGTTCGCGCAGCCTCTGCACCGCCTCTGTGATGCGTTCGGCGGCAGCGTCGATTTCAGCTTCCGTACTGAAACGCCCCAGGGAGAAACGCAGCGACCCCTGAGCCTTTTCCGGCGGAAGGCCGATACCCTGAAGCACATAGGAAGGCTCAGTAGTGGCTGAAGCGCAGGCCGAACCAGAGGAGACAGCAATACCCCTCAGGGCCAGCAGCAGGGATTCGCCATCCACGCCCTCAAAGCCGATATTGATGATGCCGGGAACGCGCTCGGTTTCCGGACCATGCACCTGGACGCCCGCCAGCCCTTCGAGGCCCATAATGAAGCGCGCACGCAGCGCTTCAAACCTTTCCGCCTCGGCGTCACCCTCCTCAAGCGCCAGGCTGAAAGCATGACCCATGGCCGCGATCTGATGGGTTGCCAGGGTTCCTGACCGCAGACCACGTTCATGACCGCCACCATGCATCTGAGCCTCGATGGTGACATCCGGTGACCGCCGCACGTAGAGCGCCCCAATACCCTTGGGCCCGTAGACCTTGTGCGCGGACAGGGCCATCAGGTCCACTGGCATACGGGTGACATCCAGACCCATCTTGCCTGACGCCTGGGCCGCGTCCACATGGAACAGGACACCCCGTTCACGCAGCAGGCTCCCGATGGCCGCGATCGGGTTGATGCTGCCCAGCTCGTTATTCACCGCCATCAGCGACACAAGGATGGTGTCTTCCCTGAGCGCCGCTTCGACCTGCTCCGCTGCAATACAGCCGTACTCATCCGGCTCCAGCCAGGTGACTTCAAACCCCTTTTCCTCCAACCACTGGAAACAGTCCACCACCGCTTTGTGCTCAATGATGGACGTCACCACATGGCCGCCCCGGGCCTGATTGGCCAGCGCCGCGCCCTTGATGGCCAGGTTGTCGGATTCGGTGGCGCCCGAGGTCCAGACGATCTCCCGGCTGTCCGCACCGATAAGCCCAGCCACCCGGGCGCGCGCCTGCTCAACCGCTGCTTCGGCCTGCCAGCCCACGGCATGGGAACGGGAAGCCGGGTTGCCGAAGATGCCGTCCGGCGTCAGGTACTGCTGAAGGGTCTCCGCCACACGCGGGTCAACGGGCGTGGTGGCGGCATAGTCAAGATAGATGGTCTGTGTCATGGGATTGTTTCGCTGTTGGGAACCGTCCGCGCGGCAACCGCTCAGGCACTTGCGTGGCGGGTGTCGCCCGCAATAAGCGCGGTTTCGCGCTGGCGCTGATCCTGACGCTGAGCCACCGCCTGAACCTCCGGTTTATCCCGGAGTTCCGCCAGACTGATCCGGCTTAGAAAGCGATGGATCTCATCGCCGAGATCCGCCCAGAGGTGATGGGTCAGGCACATCTCGCCATTCTGGCAGTCGCCGGCACGATTACAACGGGTGGTGTCCAGCGACTCATTGACCGCGTCCACCACATCCGCCACGAATATCGCATCTTCCGCCTGCGTCAGCCGGTAACCACCTCCCGGCCCACGTACACTGGTGACCAGGTGGCTGCGGCGCAATCTCGCGAAAAGCTGCTCGAGATAGGACAGCGATATGCCCTGGCGCTGCGAGATGTCCGCAAGGGAAACCGGCCCACTCCCGGAATGGATGGCCAGATCAAGCATCGCGGTAACAGCGTAGCGCCCTTTGGTGGTCAGCTTCATGATCGGAATCCGGTTGCGCTGACAGATAGGCCTTGATTATCAATTAACCAAGTAAAACAGTCAAGTATTTGCCCCCGACTCACCCTCGTCAGCAGCCTTGTCCCGACCTTCAGCCGGCACGTCGCCACAGTCGAAGTCAAGCGGCAGCGGTGGCATTTCCGTGGAACCACGATAGCTGTCCATCTGTTGCAGCGCCCTGCACATGGATTCGATACGCTCGTCCACCACATGCATGTGGTCGAGCATGCTGCGAATAGAGCGGGCGATCGGATCCGGCATGTCCTCGCTGAGCCCGTAGGCATCGAAACCGATCTTCTCCTCCATAGCCTTGCGGCGCCCCTCCTCGGGCTCTTCCTTCTTGGTCACGATACGCCCGGGGATGCCCACCACTGTCGCCCCCTCGGGGACCTCCTTGGTGACCACAGCGTTTGAGCCCACCTTGGCGTGACGGCCGATGGTGAAGGGACCCAGAATCTTGGCACCAGCCCCCACGACCACGCCATCCCCCAGGGTCGGGTGGCGTTTACCGTGGTTCCAGCTGGTTCCCCCCAGGGTCACGCCCTGGTAAAGGGTGACATCATCACCAATGATCGTCGTCTCACCGATGACCACCCCCATCCCGTGATCAATAAAGAAGCGCCTGCCGATGGTAGCCCCGGGGTGGATCTCAACCCCTGTAAGCCAGCGGGCAAAGGTGGAGATGGTACGTGCCAGCCACTTGAAGCCCCACTGCCAGAGCCGATGATTCATCCGGTGGAAAAGCAGTGCATGCAGGCCGGGATAGTTGGTCAGCACCTCGAACGCATTACGGGCCGCGGGATCACGGTGAAAGACGCTCTGGATGTCCTCGCGCAGATGGTCAAACATGATTGCCCCTGTTCCGGGAACGGGCCAGCTTATCAACGCTGGTCAGGATTCCCCTGAGAATGTTCATTTCCATGCGGTCAGGATGAGCCCGCTGGAACAGCCGACGCATCCTGACCATCAATTGTCGCGGACGCTCCGGGTCGTGAAAACCGGTGGTCGTCAGCGTTTGCTCCAGGTGGGCCAGCAGGCGCTCCATGTCCGCAGCGGTGGCCGGCAGCTCATCCCAGCCGTCATCGACCGGGCTATGAGTGCTCTGCCATTGCGGCGCTGGAGACTCCGACACATCGAACAGGCTCTGCATACGCACCTCATAGAGCATCACCTGCACCGCCATGGCCAGATTCAGGGAACTGAAGTCCGGATTCGCAGGCACCTGCACATGGTAATGGCAGCGCCTGAGCTCCTCATTCGAAAGCCCATTATCCTCCCGGCCGAAAACCAGGGCCACAGGACCCTGCGGGCGCTGCTCCAGCACCCGGCTACCGCAGTCACGCGGATTGAGAATCGGCCAGGTCACGCTACGGGAGCGCGCACTGGCACCAATCACTTCCACACAGTCTGCAACGGCCTCCCCAAGGTCCGATACAACCCGGGCGTTCGCCAGCACATCATCCGCCCCGGAGGCCCTGGCGCTGGCCTTTTCATCCGGGAATGAAACCGGCGACACCAGGGCCAGCTCGGAGACACCCATGTTCTTCATGGCCCGGGCCACGGCACCGATGTTCCCCGGATGGGAAGGTTCAACCAGCACCACCCGGAGGCCTTCAAGGGAAGGATAGTCCGACATTCCGCTTTCCACCCGCCGGGCGGGCGCCTGTTACCAATGATGGGCGCATACTAGCATGCACGACAGAGCTGCGGCAGACGGCTCGCGGGTTTCCCTGACGCCAGACGCCGCCCGGCAATCGTCTTGGCCGGCGTTTTCTGGTATAGTTCGCCGCCCATCCGAATCGGACCCCATTGGTAACCTGATGCAGCCAGCAATCAAGATGGCCTTGCGCGCGGCAAGGCAGAACAGCGATTTCCTCAAGGACCAGCAGGCCCGCCTGGACGCCGACAGCAAGGCGCCGGAGGCGGTGGTGCGCACTGTGCATGCCATTGAGCACCGCATCCATGAACGCACCGAAGAACTGCTGCGCCGGTCCTACAAGGACCACTGGATTGCCCCCGCGGGCAATGTGGAGGCGGGCGACTGGGCCCAGAGCTGGCACGTTTTCCCCATCCTGGGAGAGCGCAACTTCGCGCGCGGGCTGCCGGAATTCGCAACAGCCCTGCTCCAGAAGATCAACGACCGGCCCGAGAACCTCGTGGTCCTGTGCCCGCTTACCGGCGAGGAG
>NZ_CAJXMA010000108.1:0-7993 GCF_913056445.1 uncultured Halovibrio sp. | reverse complement strand
CCCGCTGGATCGTCTCGACTGACTCGACGGCCGCCAGGTCCACCTCGCGGGCGGTCCGGACGACATCGCGGGCCTGTTCGACGAACGGCGAGTAGACCGCCAGGAAGCCGCCGGGAACGAGGAGGTCCGGGGTTCGTTCGACGACGGCGGGGGCGTCCTCCGTGTCCAGGGTCACCAGGTCGAATCCGTCGTCGTCGGCCAGGTCGTCGAGCGCCGCGACCAGGTCGCCGGTCCGGACGGTCACGGCCTCTCCCACGTCGGCCGTCGCCACGTTCTCCCGGGCGACCTCGGCGAAGTCGGGGTCCCGTTCGTAAGTGGTCACCTGTGCGCCCAGGCGGCCGAGATAGCCCGCGAGCACGCCGGTGCCGGTGCCGGCGTCGAGGACACGGTCGCCGGCCTGGGCGCCGGTCTCGCCGATCACGAGGCCGACGTCCCGGGGCATCATCGGTGCGCCGGTCCGCTCGAGGTGATCGAACAGGTCCGGCCCGCGATAGCCGACCGCACGCAGGCGGAAATTCAGGTACTGCGCCACGTCGCGCCAGACGAGCGGCTCGAGATGGAACGAATGGGTGATGCGCTCGCGCAGCTGGCGGATCTCGTTGGCGTCGAGATTAGCATCGAGCTCGGGCTGGCCGAACAGCACCAGCTGCAGCAGCTTGGAATCGTCGGTCTCCAGGTTCGACAGCAGCCGCAGCGCCTCCAGCGGCGCACCGCCGGCCCACCGCAGCGCCTGATCGAGCCCGGCCGCATCCTCGTCACGCCGCTCCGCCAGCCAGGTCCTCGCCTCGGCGGTTTCGGGCGCCTCAACCCGCAGGATCTGGCAGCGGGAACGGATGGTGGGCAGCACCGGTTGGCCTTCGCGCTGGAGAACCAGCAGGAAGGTATCGGCGGGGGGTTCCTCCAGAGTCTTGAGCAGCGCGTTGGCAGCATTGAGGTTAAGCTGATCCGCACGTTCAATCACCGCCACTTTCCGCTGCGCCACCTGAGGGCTCTCCATCACGAAACCACCCAGTGCCCGCACCTGGTGGATGCGGATATAGCGGGACTGGTCCGTGGGCATGAGCCGGCGCGCATCCGGGTGTCCCTCACCACCCAGCAGGCGGCACTGCTTGCACTCGCCACAGGCGGTCATACCCTTGCCCGCGTTGACCGGCGCCTCGCACAGCAACAGTGACGCCAGCGCTACGGCGAGCTGGCGTTTCCCCACGCCCGCCGGGCCCAACAGCATCAGCGCATGCGGGAAGCGTCCTTCCTTCAGACGCTGTGAAAGCTGCTGATGCACCTCGGACTGCCAGGGCCAGGGAGCGAAGGAGTCACTCTGCAGTGGCTGTGTTTCCGGATCGGCCATGGGATTTCCGTTTTCGGATTGCGTTCATAAGGCGGCGCGCCTGCGCGAGCGCCTGCTGGTCGGGCTGCCCCGGATCGTAGAATGCCCGTTCCAGAAGCAGGCCCAGAGCCCGGATGTCGGGGGCCAGCGCAGGAAAACGCCGCCCAGCCGCCGACACCTGCGCGGCCAGGGTATCGCTCCGGCCGGCACCTACCCCCTGACGCTCAAGCCATCGGCACCACTGATCATACAGGCGGTACCAGGGATCGCGGAAGTGCCGGCGGCGGGCGCGCAGAAGGGAGATGCCGACGCCGGCCAGGATCAGAAGCGCCACCAGCGAGGCCGTGATCACGCCCAGCATACGCCGGTCAATATCACCGGGCAGCCGCCCCAGCAGGGAAAGCTGGGTCTGGCCTTCGTAGCCCACCACCCAGCGTTGCCAGTAGTAGTTGGCGGCATCGAGGCGCAGGCGCATCCAGTTGACCCAGCCCACATCCGCGTACCGGTTCATGGAGAAGGGATCATCCGACAGGAACCCGCCCTGATCCTGCATGGCCTCGCGCAACCCGCTCTCGATGCGCTCGGGCGCGATCATGCCCGTGGGATCAAGCCGTACCCAGCCTCGGCCCCGCAGCCAGGCCTGCACCCAGGCGTGGGCGTCATACTGGCGCACGATCAGGTATTCGTTATCGACGCCCGCCTCGCCACCCAGATACCCCGTAACGATCCGCGCCGGAATATCCGCCGAGCGCAGCATGAATGCCAGCGCACTGGCGTAATGCTCACAGAACCCCTCCCGAGTCTCGAACATCAGCGCGTCCACTGTGTCCGCATTGCCGAGCGCTTCCGGCTGCAGCGTGTAATGGAACGGCTTCTGGTTGAAGTGCTCCATCAAGTGCCGAATCAAGGCCCGCCTGCCGTCAACCTCACGCCGTTGCTGAGCCACCCATCCCCGCGTCCGCTCATTGGTGCCTCCGGGAAGCCGGGTGTAGAACCGTCGCTCGGCATCCGACAGCCGCCGCGCCTCTGTTGGCTGTTCGTACTGCATGCGGTAACGCCGCCGGGTATCCACGCTGCGTTCGAAACGCACCATGCCATTGCGGTTGAGGCTCACATTGGCGGATGCAGGCACCGAATCCGCCAGCGCGAAGCCCCAGCGCCGGCCGTGGGGTTCAAGCATCACCTCGTATTCGTCATCCGCCAGATCGCCGGCTGAGGCATCCTCAGGCACCCGCGAGATTCCCTCCCTGTCATTCAGACTGCGCCTGTCCCAGCGCCTGCCATCGAAGCGGTCGAGCACCAGCGCCTGCCAGTAGCGCTGCCCCGGATCAGGCGTATCCCCGCCAAAGGTCACCCGGAACGCCGGGTCATCATTCTGCGCCAGGCTGGTGATGGCCCCGGGCTCCATGGTGTCGCTCAGCCCTGTCGTGCCCTGCTCCGAAACCAGCGGCACACTCCACAATGGCCCGATCCGGGGAAAGAAGATGAACAGTACAATGACCACGGGCAGCATCTTCACGAACACCAGTGCCGAACGCTTCATCGCCTCAACGCCCATACCCTGAGCACGACCCCCAAGCGCCATCTGCAGACCGGTAAACAGCAGAAACAGGCTGGCCAGAAGCCCGCCCGTCCAGAGCATGGACTGGTGGAAAAGCAGCGTGACCACTGCCAGATAGCACTGGATGAAAAACAGGATGAACAGATCCCGGCGGCGCCCCAGCTCCAGCCATTTGAGCGCCACCGTCAGGACCAGGAAAGAGGCGGCGGTATCGACCGTGAACTGGCCCCGGTAGTAAGCCCAGAAAGCCGCGGCGCTGAGCACCGCCAGAACACCGAGCCACAGTGGGCGCAGGCCACGCTTCCGGTGGCGCTGGAGCAACCAGCCGGACACCACCGCCAGGCAGGCGCCCAGCGAGAGCCACAGCGGGAGGCGCTGAACCTGGGCCAGAAGGATCAGGCCGAAGGCGGCCACCCATGGATCAAGGTGATGGCGGTTCATGTCGGCATCTCCCCGAACCCAAAGGCCCCGAGACGGTTCAGACAGGCCCGTTCATGCTGGTCACCGGTATCCGGCTCAATGGTCTGGTCCGGCAGCCTCAGGCCAAAGGGCTGCCCCTGCTCACTGAGCCGCCCGACATGCCAGGCCAGATAACTCAGGCGCAGCTCCGTGTCCGCCCCCGGGAACTGCTCCCAGTCCAGCCAGCGCGGGTCCGCCGGCGGCGTATCCCAGTCCATCACCACCAGATGCCCGCTGCGTGCAAAGCGCTTCCAGCTGATGCGGCGCAGTGCATCCCCCAGACGATAGGGCCTGAGCCGGATGTCCGAACCCCCGGGCTCCGCATTCAGAGTGACTTCCCCCTCGTCGCCCTCGGCATCAGGGGAGGCTTCGAATGGCGGAGGCGTTACAGGCCGCGGTGTCACCAGGCCCCGTGAGGCCGGGCGGAACCAGGTCCAGGCGCGGATGAGCCCGAATGGGAAATCCGTTTCCAGCCGGATCGACGGCAGCTTCAGCGGCCCACGCCGACGCGTCGGTACCGGCAGCGGCACCACCTGCCCCTCACCGGCCTCAAGGCTGACCGTGACCGGTTCGCCATCGTCGATCCTCAGCCGCAGCGCTGCCCGGGGGCGGTGCTCCTCATCCCGGATGCGTATCGCCATGGGCAGGCGTTCACCAGCCTGCGATTCACCCGCGCGCACCAGACTCAGGTGAAGCCCCTCAAGATTGCGATAGGTCTGGAAGATGGTGCCGTAGAACAGCGCCCCCAGAATGAAGGTGAACAGGTAGATCAGGCTGTTCTGGTAATTGATACCGGTCAGCAGCGAAATCACCAGCACCCCGGTGAACATCAGCCCTTCCCGAGTGGGAAGCACAAAGATGTTACGCCGGCCCGGGCGGTAGTCATCCGCACGGGGGATCCGCCGGTTCACCCACCGGCGCCAGGGACGTTTCACAATCTTACCGGGCATTTGACCCCTGTCACGGCTGTTAACAGACACTCACGGTTAGGCACTAATCACTATTGCAATAAGCTGTCAAACATCAAATACTGATTGGTGAACAATCAGCTTACGAGCGGGGCATACGACCATGGCTTTGAGACCAATTCTTACCGTTACCGCACTGGGTGCAGGGCTGATGGCCGGCAGTGCGCTCGCAGATGGTGTACGCAGCCTGTCCCAGGATGAAATGGTTGAAACCTACATTCAGGACTCCGCCATTGTGGTCTCTCCCCGCCGTGATCGCCAGACGCGTACTATTGAGGAGACCCGGGCACGAGCCATCCGGGCACTGGTCCGCCCTGGCGAACCCATCCGCACCGAGGCAGACGAAACGCAGACCGTGATGGACATGCAGCGCCACCGTATGGAAAGCCTTGAGCAGGCCCAGAACTTTGCGGAGCAGGAGTTCATCCGCCAGGCGCTGACTTCCCCCGCGGACCAGCTTCAGGGGTTGCAGCCCCAGATCGATACCAGCCTGCCGCAGCCGGTGATTCCAGGTTACGGCACCCCGGATATCCCCGAGGGCCCCTTCACTCGCAGCTATGAAAACGGTCAGCTTGGTCTCAGCTTTGATGGTGACACCCTGAACTTCTCGATGGGCAACAATCCGCCGGGCGTGGGCGCCATTGATCTGCCCAGGGGAATTGATGAAGGGCCGGTCAAGCTGACCCCCAGGGCCGGGGGCGGCTTTGATCTTTCGATTGATGTGCCCCAGCAGTAAGCCGGGCCTGCGCTTCAGAGAAGTGTCTGGCTGA
This sequence comes from uncultured Halovibrio sp., assembly GCF_913056445.1. Taxonomy (NCBI): domain Bacteria; kingdom Pseudomonadati; phylum Pseudomonadota; class Gammaproteobacteria; order Oceanospirillales; family Halomonadaceae; genus Halovibrio; species uncultured Halovibrio sp. The sequence continues at coordinate 2,908 of NZ_CAJXMA010000108.1, read as the reverse complement.
CGCACAGTTCGATCTTGTCGAGGATCATCCGGATCTGACGCACCTCCCCTTCCAGATGATCCTCGAAAGACCCTCCGGCCGCATAACTGTCCGAAATAATCCGCGCGCCCATGCTGATCCGCAGGGCGGCGCTGCTGATCCCCTTCAACGGAACCGGCTGGCCGATATGACAGCACTGCCCTGCGGCCCTGCGCATAGCCTCACCAAGTGGCTCCAGACTGTCCCTGTCCAGTTCCTGATTCAGGAGCTCATACAGTCTCCTGGTCTGGCCCGCATCCAGATAACCACCTCCCTGTGAGGCCTTCACCAGAAACGGAAAAATGCTGCGACGGTTCGACAGCTCCCGCCCCGCAAAATCATTCCTGGCCCACCAGTCCTCATCCGGTGCAAAGAGGGGCTCAACCAATGGATGCTCGCGGAGTAGGCTTACCACCTGTTCACTGAACCGGTTCAACCCATCAACCCTGATGCGTTCCGGCACCGCGTAATAGCGCTCCATTTCAGCCAGCGCCGCGCGCCAGCGCAGAAGAACCCCGGTCTGGAGAGCCGGCCGGGCGCACGCCACCATGGACTGCCAGCTCCCCAGGGCATCAGACGTTATGTAATCAGAAAGCCCTTCAGGCAGAGCCCCCCTATCATTGGCCAGCCGTCGCCCAACCTGTTTGGGAAAAATGGCAGCGCCACTGAACGGCGGGCCGGTAAAGAATTTTGAGCCGGTCAGCAACAGAATATCGCCCTGCTCCAGATGGGTCCGCAGATCCTCTGGATCCGTCCGCAACTGACAGGCATCCACAATGATCTGAAGACGGCCGTCAAAACGTTCCCTGAGACGGTCCATGACCTCCCGTGACGGACACCACCGGCCCAGCTTGGATTGCTCCATCGCGTGCAGGATGACCGAATGGCCCTCGCTGACCAGTGAGGCCACACAATCCTCTATGGCCGCATCCATTTCCGTGGGTGAACGAACCCGACCGGTCTCGCCATGGATATCAATCGCGCGGTAACCAATGGGCGCCATGCCGGCAAGCCGTTCGCCCCGGGTGACGGGCACGCCCAGACAGGTCTCGCTGTCGAAATGCCGGCCGGTCACTGACTCAGGGGTACCGGAGCCTGTCTCATCCGCGCCACAGACGACACTGACCCAGGAAGCTGAAGAATCACTGGCGGTTACGCCCACCGACAGGAGCTGGGCATCGGTCCCGGAAGGCACGAGAAAGGCTGACGCTTCAAGGTCGTTCAGCCCCAGAAGACCCATCATTTGATGCTCAAGCTTACGGAAACAATCCGGAACGACCTCTGACGGACCGGCGGCAAGCAGGTCGTGCAGCAGCTGCTGTCGGTAGTGGTCGGCCGCTTCGTAAGCCTGACGGGAAACCGACGACGCCGTCGACGACGCGAATGTGAATGCATGGTCGCGGGGGGCCGGTGAACAGCCGTAGCGGTTGAGCCCGGTCACCGGATCCACGATGAGCCTGCCGTCACCGCCCTGCATGAAGTGCCAGTGCGTCGGGTTCAGGAGCGTCGGATAGCGCTGATCCAGGCACTCCCCGATGCGCCGGGTATGGTGGAGCAGCTGCTCGAGATGCTTCCACTCCGTTCTGTGGTTCACAATGGCCACGCGGATTGCGAGGCATCCATTGAGTGTTGTGGTGGAGGGAGCGGAAACCCCCTGAAGCTGCAGCTGCGTCACGATAGCCCGGTTGAGCGCATCCAGATAATGCTCTGAACAGACCCCGGTGGCATGATCTGAAGAAGGCCGATACCGCAGGCAGACAATATTGCTGCTGACCGGCGCCAGGCATTCCAGGTCCTCAGCGACGCTGACACGCATTGCCAGCTCTCGCGCCAGGCGGCAGTGCTTTCTGACACTGGCCGCCATGCTTTCAAGCCCTACCCCCTGGAAGGTGAACCAGACCTTGAGGGCCAGAAAGCCACGTGACAGCTCAGGTCCCAGGTCACAGGGCCAGGGCGCACCTGCCTCGAGACCGATGGGCTGGGTTTCGAGATATTCGACAGGCTCCGAGAACGTACTCCGGTGCGCCTGGGCATCGCGCACAAGCACACCTCCGACCGCGTAAGGCACCTGGAACCATTTGTGGAAGTCAAAGCCCACCGAGTCCGCCCGGTCGAGACCGGCCAGATCATCCGCGTACTCCTCAAGCAGCGCCAGTGCGGCACCGAACGCAGCATCCACGTGGAACCAGAGCTGTTCCTCTTCGCAGATATCAGCGATCCCCGCCAGGTCATCAATGGCGCCGGTGTTCACGGTGCAGACCGTCCCGATAACCGCGAACGGCTTCAGGCCGGCACGACGATCATTCCGGATGGATTCGCGCAACGCCGCCGTATCCAGCGAGTGGTCATCCCGGACGGGCACCCTTCTTAATGACTCGCTGCCCAGACCGAGCAACTGGAAGGCTTTGACCAGCGCCCCATGCGTCTGCGTTGAGCAATAGCCCACCAGAACCGGTCCTTTTCCCTGGACTCCCTGCCTTTTAACCTCTTCGCCCAGAGCCCATTGCCGGGCAACCGCAAGCGCAATAACCGAGGCCATCGAGGTACCACTGACCAGCAGCCCGGAACTCTGCTGCGGAAACCCGAACAGTTCCCGACTCCACTGGACCACCTGGCCCTCAACCGCATGGGCAATATGGTTCCGGCCACCGAGGTTATTGTTCAGCAGGGCGGCGCAGAGCTCACCCAGGGCGCCATAGAGATTGCCGCCCCCATGCACCCAGCCGAAGAATCCGGGGTGGAGGTTCCCGTTGGTATAGGGGATCAGATGATCCCTGAAATGATCCAGGAGCTGGTCAAGGGGTTGACCCTGGCTTGGTGCCGGCCCCGTAAATGCACGCAATGCCTGCTCGGCGGGCGGCTGCCAGACAGGCGCCTCTTCAAGCTCCCG
>NZ_CAJXMA010000107.1:0-8170 GCF_913056445.1 uncultured Halovibrio sp. | reverse complement strand
AGAGCACCACCTTGCCAAGGTGGATGTCGCGAGTTCGAATCTCGTTTCCCGCTCCAGATTCCCCTCAGAAGCCCGGCCCAGTGCCGGGCTTCTGTGTTTCCGGCCCTCCGCTGCGTTCACTGAGCTACACTGTGCGGAGAATTCCTTGCCCTTCGGAGGCTCCTATGGCAGGACTGCTCGATAACGTGGACCAGCGCACGCGCCTGGTTGGGCGCAACCGGCTGGAACTGCTGTTGTTCCGGCTTCATGGCCGCCAGCTGTTTGCGATCAATGTGTTCAAGGTCCGCGAAGTCATCCGCATGCCGAAACTCACGGCGATCCCGCAACGGCATCCGGTCGTGGAGGGTGTGACCCATCTCCGTGGTACCACGGTTCCGGTGATCAACCTGGGGGCGGCCATTGGCATGAAACCCCAGGAGGTCAGCGACGACGCAAGCCTGATCATCACCGAGTACAACCGCCGGACCCAGGCGTTTCTGATTGGCGGGGTCGAGCGGATTCTGAACATGAACTGGGAAGAGATTGAATCACCGCCGAAAACCACGGGGCGGGGGCATTACCTGACCGCGATCACCCGCCACGAGGAGAAGCTGGTGGAGATCATTGATGTGGAAAAGGTGCTGTCCGAGATCGTGCCCTATACAACCTCGCTTTCCGAAGGACTGGTGGATGACGAAGTGATCGCCACGGCTCAGGGCAAGCGGATCCTGGTGGTGGATGATTCCCCGGTGGCGCTGAACCAGGCGCGTGATACCATCGAGCAGCTTGATATCGAGGTGGTTACTGCGGGCAATGGCGCCGAAGGGCTTGCACGGCTGCAGGCCATGGCACAGAACGGCGAAATCGACCAGCTTCTGATGGTGATCACCGACGCCGAAATGCCCGAAATGGATGGCTACCGCCTGACCACCGAGATCCGTGAGGATTCACGGCTGAAGCATCTGCATGTGGCTCTGCATACCTCGCTGAGCGGGGATTTCAACCAGGCCATGGTGGACCGGGTCGGCTGTGACGACTTTCTTTCCAAGTTCCGCCCTGACGAACTGGCGGAGCTTGTCCAGAACTATCTGCGCAAGGTGTCTGACACTAATTCATGAGTACCGTTCTCACACTGGATTCCATCCAGCTCGCCTTTGGCATGCAACCCCTTCTGGACGGCGCGAATCTGCGCATTGAGCGTGGCGAACGCGTGGCGCTGCTCGGGCGCAACGGTGAAGGGAAATCCACACTGCTGCGCCTGGTGACCGGCGAGCTGGAGCCGGACGCCGGCCAGGTTGTCGTGCCGGAGGGCATGCGGGTGGCCGAGCTGCCCCAGGAACTGCCCGAGAAGCGGGATCTGACCGCCTACCAGGTGGTGGCCCAGGCATTTCCGGAGACAGGGCGGCTTCTGGAGCGGTTCAATGAGCTTTCCATGACCGCCAGCAACGAGGATGACCTGCAGCAGATGCAGCAGGTCCAGGAACGGCTCGAGGCACTGGATGGCTGGCTCTACGATCAACGCATCCGCACGGTTCTGGAACAGTACCGGATCAACCCGGAGGCGCGGCTGGATACGCTCTCGGGCGGCTGGCAGCGCCGTGTGCTGCTGGCTAAGGCGATGGTCACTGACCCCGACCTGTTGCTGCTGGACGAGCCCACCAACCATCTGGACGTTCCCGCGATCCAGTGGCTGGAAGGGGCGCTGGCCCAGTTCCAGGGCGCGGTTCTTTTCGTGAGCCACGACCGTGCCTTCATCCGTGCCATGGCCACCCGCATCATCGAGCTGGATCGCGGCGCGCTGACGTCCTGGCCGGGGAACTATGACCAGTACCTGGACGCCAAGGATAAGGCACTGGCGGATGAAGAGCGCCAGCGTGCGGAGTTTGACCGCAAACTGGCTCAGGAGGAGCGCTGGATCCGTCAGGGGGTGAAGGCCCGCCGTACCCGTAACCAGGGCCGGGTGAAAGAGCTGGAGGCGATGCGGGCCGAGCGCCGCCAGCGCCGTGAACGCTCCGGTAAGGCGAAGATCGAGGTGGAGGATGCCGGTCGTTCCGGTAAGCTGATCGCCGAGGCCCAGCAGGCCGGCTTTGCCTGGAACTCGGAACAGCCGCTGATCCACAACCTGGATTTCATGCTGCTGCGGGGGGACAAGATCGGCGTGATCGGCGAGAACGGCTCGGGCAAGACAACGCTGCTCAAGCTCCTTCTCGGCGATCTCGAGCCCACCGAAGGCCAGATCCGCCGCGGCACGCGTCAGGAAGTGGCCTACTTCGACCAGCTGCGCGGCAAACTGGATCCGGAAAAGACCGCCTTCGAGAACCTCAGTGAGGGGCGTGAGACCGTTGAGGTGAATGGGCGCAGCCGTCATGTCATGGGCTATCTGCAGGATTTCCTGTTCACGCCGGAGCGGGCACGCACCCAGGTGCGGATGCTGTCGGGTGGTGAGCGGGCGCGTCTGCTGCTGGCGAAGCTGTTCAGCCAGCCCGCCAATATCCTGGTGCTCGACGAGCCGACCAACGACCTGGACGTGGATACACTCGAGCTTCTCGAAGCCCAGCTGGTGGAGTTCAAGGGGACCGTGATCGTGATCAGCCACGACCGGGAATTCCTCGACCATGTCGCCGGGAGCGTACTGTTTCTGGACGGCCTTGGTGGTGTGCACGAGACCATTGGTGGCTTCAGTGACTGGCGCCGTGAGGGCGGTCAGTTCCCGGCGGAACAGCCGCCAGTATCCGGAAGTGGAAGCGGGCGCCGCAGCGACTCCGGTGCAGGGGACAACCAGTCCTCGGGCAGTCGCGCGGCGCCGACCTCGGGCTCAGGTTCAGGGTCTGGAGGGAATAAGCTCAGCTACAAATACAAGCTGGAACTGGAGCAGCTGCCACAGCGTATCCGGGACCTGGAGGCACGTATCGCGGAGCTGCACGAGCAGGTCTCGGAGCCGGATTTCTATCAGCAGGACAATGATACGGTCCAGAAGGCGCTTGGCGAACTCTCGGAGCAGGAGTCCGAACTTGAGTCCGCCATGGAGCGCTGGGTGGAACTGGAGGAGATGGCCAGCGGCTGATCAGCCGCCGATGCGCACCGCCAGCACGTCGCAGGGCGAGCCGTGCAGTACGGAGTTGGCGGTGGAGCCCAGCAACAGCTGGATACCGTGACGGCCATGGCTGCCGATCACGATCAGGTCGGAACCGCGTTCCTCCGCCTGCCGGCGTACTTCCGAGCCGGGCCGGCCAACCACCACGTGCCGGCTTTCGGGCCCAACCCCATACTCATCTCCATACGCATCCAGCTTGCTGCGTGCATTGTCTTCAAGCTGCTGCTGCAGGTCACTGAGATCCAGGGGCAGATCGCCGCCATAGGCGTAGCCCACGGGTTCCACCACATGCAGCAGATCCAGGGTTGCGGCGTTGCTCTCCGCCAGCCGTTTCGCCTTGCCCAGCACTTCCGGTGCCTCTTCGGTAAGGTCGATGGCAACCAGGATGCGTTGATAGTCACTCATGGTGGGTGTTCCTCCGTGGGTCTTCAGGCTGATTTGAGGCGTTCAATGGTCTGCTCCAGGCTCTCGATGATGCTGGTGGAATAGCGGTTGATCACGAACGCCACGTTCTGTTCATCATATTCGATGTAGGAGCCACGGATGAAGCGCCATTTGCTGTTGACGTCCGACAGGGTGGCATCGATCTGCTGGTTGTCTCCTACACGCTCGCGGAGCTTCTCCAGGCTGCCCTCAAACTCCCTGGCCAGTTCGTCCAGTGGCTGCTCTGAATCGGCACCCTGGAAAACCTGGGCGACGGATGAGGAAGAGCGCGCTGAGTAGCGGGTGACCATCAGGGCCATGGTGATGGAGGCTTCCCGGGCGAGCTCCAGATCGGTGACGGTAGGGGTGGCCTCCTGGCCGGCCACCTGGTCATAGAGCTTTTCTGACAGCACGCTCAGGTTCTGCGCCTGGTTGGCCATGTCCGACAGCAGCCGCAGGTCCGGGTAACCGGAACCACGCACGTCCTCGATGTTGGTGTCCATCTGGTCCTCGAAGCTCGCATAGGCGCCGCGCAGGTCCTCGAGCTCGGAGCCGGTGAGCGATTCGCCGGCCAGTTCGCCGATCTCGCCGAGCAGGGCGTCCGAGCGTTCCATGTTATCGTTGATCTCGGAAACCAGTTCCTCCTCAGGGTCCATGCTGTAGTTGTAGTAGTCGTTCAGGGCCATGAAGTTGCGCAGACGGAAGCGGTGAATCCGGTCAAGCAGCTGCTCCGCCATGGCTTCGGTTTCGTTTTCCGCCTCGCTGCTGCCGTCCGCCTGCTGACTGTGGGCGGGCAGAGCGCCCAGCGCAAGAAGCGCCAGAGCAAGGAAGCTAGTCAGCAGACGTGTTCGAAGGGTGCCTGTCATCATGTCGGGTTGGTCTCCGCCTTTGTTGTCTGTGTTCTGGATTCTGGCCACAGTGTAGCAAGCTTTCACATTCTTCCAATCCGCAGGGCGGCGCATCTGGGGGCCATGTCGCAGGATGGCGGTGAATAAACAAATTGACAAACGCTCGGTTTTTTTTCATCGTTGGCGCCGGATTCAAACGACTGTATGAATTTGGATCGCGCTACGGCCAGCGACGTACCAATCACAACCTGGAGAACAGTTGATGATTTACGAAGGTAAAGCCATCACGGTTAAAGAGATCGAAGGCGGTTTTGCACAGCTCGACTTCGATCTGACGGGTGAGTCTGTCAATAAGTTCAATCAGCTCACCATCGGGGAGCTCGGCGAAGCGGCCGAGGCCCTCGAAAAGCAGAATAAGCTCAAGGGTCTGGTGGTTACCAGTTCCAAGGACACCTTCATTGTGGGCGCGGACATCACGGAATTCACCGAGCTGTTCGCGGGCCCGGAAGAGGACCTCGTCAACAACAGCCTCAAGGCCAACCGGATCTTCAACAGCATTGAGGACCTTCCTTTCCCGACCGTGACCGCGATCAACGGTCAGGCACTGGGCGGCGGTTTCGAGATGTGCCTGTCCACGGACTTCCGTGTTATGGACGAGAAGGCGAAAGTCGGGCTGCCGGAAGTCAAGCTCGGCATCTTCCCCGGTTTCGGGGGCACAGTGCGCCTCAGCCGCCTCATCGGTGCGGACAACGCCATCGAGTGGATCTGCATGGGTGGCGAGCAGAAAGCGGACAAGGCGCTCAAGGCGCACGCAGTGGATGCGGTGGTGAAGTCCGACCAGCTGGTGGATGCCGCCGTTGATATCCTGAAGGAAGCCAACAGCGGCAAGCTGGACTACCAGGCGCGTCGCGAGGAGAAGACCGGCAAGCTCAAGCTCAACTCCATGGAAAGCATGATGGTGTTTGAGACGTCCAAGGGCTATGTCGCCGGCCAGTCCGGCCCCAACTATCCGTCACCGGTGGAAGCGGTCAAGGTCATGCAGAAGCATGCCGGTATGACCCGCGACAAGGCGGTTGAGGTTGAGGCCAAAGGCTTCGCCAAGATGGCCAAGACCGGCACTGCGGCCTCCCTGGTCCAGATCTTCCTGAACGATCAGGATCTGAAGAAGAAGGCCAAGGACTACGAGAAGCAGGCTAACCAGGTGAAAATGGCGGCCGTTCTCGGTGCCGGCATCATGGGTGGTGGCATTGCGTACCAGAGTGCGCTCAAGGGCACGCCCATCATGATGAAGGACATCAATCGCGACGGTATCAAGCTGGGCCTCGACGAGGCCAAGAAGCAGCTGAGCAAGCGCGTCGAGAAGGGCAAGATGAGCGCCGACCAGATGGGTGATGTGCTCAACAACATCCATCCGACGCTGAATTATGGCGATTTCGGTGATGTGGACCTGGTGGTCGAGGCCGTGGTCGAGAACCCCAAGGTGAAGGATTCGGTACTGCGTGAGACCGAGGACGTGATCGGCGAGGACAAGATCCTTACCTCCAACACCTCCACCATCTCCATTGACCGCCTGGCGAAGAACCTCAAGCGCCCGGAGAACTTCTGCGGCATGCACTTCTTCAACCCGGTACACATGATGCCGCTGGTTGAGGTGATCCGTGGCGAGAAGACCAGTGACAAGGCGGTCGCGACTACCGTTGCCTACGCCCGTGCCATGGGCAAGAGCCCGATCGTGGTCAACGACTGCCCCGGCTTCCTGGTTAACCGGATCCTGTTCCCGTACTTCGGCGGCTTTGCACGCCTGGTACGCGACGGCGCCGACTTCCAGAAAGTCGACAAGGTGATGGAGAAGTTCGGCTGGCCCATGGGCCCGGCCTACCTGCTGGACGTGGTGGGCATGGACACGGCCAAGCACGCCAACGAAGTCATGGCTGAAGGCTTCCCGGATCGCATGAAGGATGAGCACAAGAGCGCCATCGATGTGATGTTCGAGAAGGACCGGCTGGGGCAGAAGTCGGACGTTGGTTTCTACCAGTACAAGCTGGACAAGAAAGGCAAGCAGCAGAAGGTTGTGGATGAGTCCACCTATGATCTGCTCAAGCCGGTTGTTCACAACAGCCAGGAGTTTACCGACGACGAGATCATCGAGCGCATGATGATCCCGCTGTGCATCGAGACCGTGCGGTGCCTGGAAGACAACATCGTGGGTACGGCCGCCGAGGCGGACATGGGGCTGGTCTATGGCATCGGCTTCCCGCCCTTCCGTGGTGGTGCGCTGCGCTATATCGACGACATTGGCCTGGACGCGTTCTGCCAGATGGCAGACAAGTACAAGGACCTGGGTCCGCTTTATCACCCGACCGATGGCATGCGTGAAATGGCCAAGGCCGGCAAAAAGTTCCATGGCTGATCGTTGAACAGATTTCCGAACGGAGAAAATCTATGAGCCTTAATCCGAGAGACGTTGTCATAGTCGATTGCGTGCGGACGCCGATGGGCCGTGCCAAGAATGGCTGTTTCCGCAATGTGCGCGCCGAGGACCTGTCCGCGGCGCTGGTCGAAGCACTGTTTGACCGCAATCCGAAACTGGACCCGAAGGAAGTTGAGGATGTCATCTGGGGCTGCGTGAACCAGACCAAAGAGCAGGGCCTGAACATCGCGCGCCAGATGTCGCTGATGACCCGCATTCCCCACGAGGCGGCGGCACAGACCGTGAACCGCCTGTGTGGCTCCTCCATGAGTGCGCTGCATACCGCCAGCCAGGCGGTCCAGACCGGGAACGGGGAAGTGTTCGTGATCGGTGGTGTTGAGCACATGGGTCACATTCCCATGGAGTCCGGCTTTGATCACAATCCAGCGTCATCCAAGTATTCCGCCAAGGCGTCCAACATGATGGGCCTGACTGCGGAAATGCTGGCCAAGATGCATGGCATTACCCGGGAGCAGCAGGACCAGTTTGGTGCACGGTCCCATCAGCGTGCCTCGCAGGCCCGTGAAAACGGCGGGTTTGATAATGAAATCGTGCCCGTCGAAGGTCACGATGAGAACGGTTACCGTAAGCTGATCGAGCAGGACGAAACCATCCGGCCGGAAACCACGGCGGAAGGCCTGTCCGAGCTCAAGCCGGCGTTTGATCCGAAGGATGGCACAGTCACCGCGGGCACCTCGTCCCAGTTGACCGACGGTGCTTCCAGCATGCTGGTAATGTCCTACGAGAAGGCCAAGGCACTGGGCCTCAAGCCCATCGCCAAGGTCCGTGCGACCGCTGTGGCGGGCGTGGATCCGGCCATCATGGGCTATGGCCCGGTTCCGGCGACCAAGAAGGCCCTGAAACGGGCTGGTCTGAAGGTCGAGGACATCGACTTCTGGGAGCTGAACGAAGCCTTCGCTGGGCAGTCACTGCCGGTACTGAAGGATCTCAAGCTGCTGGACGAGATGGACCAGAAGGTGAACCTGCACGGCGGCGCCATCGCGCTTGGCCACCCGCTGGGCTGCTCCGGTTCCCGCATCTCCACCACGCTGCTGAACGTCATGCAGCAGAACGAGGGTACCCTGGGTGTCGCCACCATGTGTGTCGGCCTGGGGCAGGGGGCGGCGATGGAGTTCTCCCGCTTGTAACTATAGTAGCGTTTGCCAGTCGTCACTCATCCGATCGCACGCCGGTGTGCGCTCGGCTGTGCAATCAGTCGTAAACACTACGCTATCTGCCCTCGGGGTCGACGTAGCGAATCGCCTCGTGGACGCTCTCGCGGTCCCCGATGATCGTCAGTCGGTCACCACGTTCGACGGTGAAATCCGCGCCGGGGACCTGCGTCTCACCGTCTCG
>NZ_CAJXMA010000106.1:0-8888 GCF_913056445.1 uncultured Halovibrio sp. | reverse complement strand
GGCGGCTCGTTCCGGCGCCTTCACGCTGATCGCGGGTGGGCGCATGGAGGCGGTCCTGACCCGGGCCCGGGCCGGTGAGCCGGTAGGCACCCTTCTGGTTCCGGACCAGGAGCGGCTGGATGCCCGTAAGCAGTGGATGGCGGGGCATCTGCGCACGCGTGGGCGGCTGGTTCTGGACGCAGGGGCTGTGCGGGTGCTCACTGAAGGCGGGCGGAGTCTTCTACCGGTCGGGGTGCGTCGGGTAGAGGGTGCGTTCCGGCGTGGCGAAATGGTTTCCTGTGTGGATGAACAGGGCCGGGAGGTCGCGCGTGGGCTGGTCAGCTATGATGCGGCTGAAGCCCGGCAACTGGTGGGATGCCCCAGTGAGCAGATTGCCGAGCGGCTGGGTTACCTTCAGGAGGAGGAGCTGATACACCGGGATAACATGGTTCTGGTGTAAACCGGCTTTCCCGCCCCCTGAAACAGACAGACCCCGCCGAGGCGGGGTCTGTCTGCTGGACGGCAACCCGGTGCCGATCAGGCGGACTGAAGCGCCTTGATGCGGGCGTTGAGGCGGCTCTTGTGGCGGGCCACCTTGTTCTTGGCGAAGATGCCCTTGTTTACGCTGCTGTCGAGCACGGGTTCCATTTGACGGAACGCTTCCCGTGCACCTTCCGCGTTGCCCTTGTTCAGCTCGGTCTCGACCTTCTTGATGAAGGTACGGGCGCGTGAGCGCTGACCAGCGTTGTGCTTGCGCTGGATCTCGTTGAGGCGGGCACGCTTTCTTGCTTGCGGAGAGTTAGCCACCGTTTGACTCCTCGAATTCGGGTTACCAATGGGTCTGAAATGACGCGGAATAATGCCGCGCAGATGGCCTGTTGTCAAGGACAGGGCGGTGGTGCTGTCGTCATCCGGCGGGCGGGGTGGTAGTATCCGGCGTTTTCACCCGGGATCAGCAGGCATGACTCAGGAGCCGCAGACAGAGCCAGCATCGCAGAGCGATGAGACGCCGCCGGCCGGTCGCTCCCGTGGCCTGCTGGGGTCCTCCGGCATCTTCGCCGTTTTCACCATGTTTTCCCGGGTCCTGGGGCTGGCCCGGGACATTGTGATCGCGCGCTACTTCGGGGCCGGCCCGGACGCGGACGCTTTCTTTGTGGCGTTCAAGATTCCCAACTTCCTGCGTCGGCTTTTCGGTGAGGGTGCCTTCAACCAGGCGTTTGTGCCGGTGCTGTCCGAATATCGCCAGAAGTATGACACCCGGTCGGTGCACTCACTGGTCAATACCGTGGCCGGGTCATTGGGGTTTGTGCTGCTGGTGCTGTCCGTGCTGGCGGTACTGGGCTCGCCCTGGATCACAGCGGCGTTTGCGCCTGGCTTCATCGGGGACGAAGTGCGCTACCCGCTGGCGGTGGAAATGCTGCGCATCACCTTCCCCTATCTGATGCTGATCTCGCTTACGGCCTTCTGCAGCAGCACACTGAACAGCTACGACATTTTCGGGGTCCAGGCGTTCACGCCCGTGATCCTGAACCTGAGCATGATCGCCAGCGCCATCTGGCTGACCCCCTATATGCAGGAGCCGGTGCTGGCACTGGCCTGGGGGGTGCTGATCGCCGGTGTTCTGCAGCTGCTGTTCCAGCTGCCGTTTCTGGCCCGCCTCAATCTGCTGCCGCGGCCAAGAATCGATTATAGGCATGAAGGCGTTATCCAGATCATGAAGCTCATGGCACCCGCGCTGTTCGGGGTCTCGGTCAGCCAGATCAACCTGCTACTGGATACCATACTGGCCTCAATGCTGGAGACGGGCAGTGTGTCCTGGCTCTATTACTCGGATCGCCTTTCAGAGTTGCCGCTGGGGATCTTTGGTGTCGCTATCGGCACCGTGATCCTGCCGAATCTCTCCCGCAAACACGCGGACGAGTCCATGGATGCCTTTTCACGCACTCTGGATTGGGCGCTGCGCAGCGTGCTGCTACTGGGTATCCCGGCAGGCTTGGCGTTGTGCCTGCTGGCGGAGCCGTTGGTCGCAACCCTCTTCCATTACGGCGAAACCACAGCGCGGGATGTGTTCATGTCGGCGCAGAGCCTGCGGGCCTATGCCCTGGCGCTGATTGCCTTCATGCTGGTTAAGGTTCTGGCGCCCGGTTTCTTTTCCCGGCAGGACATGCGGACCCCGGTCCGGATCGCGGTGATCGCCATGACCTCCAATATGGTCTTCAACCTCATCCTGGTCTGGCCGCTGGCACACGCCGGGCTGGCGCTGGCAACGGCACTCTCCGCCTGGATGAACGGCAGCCTGCTGCTGCGGGGGCTGTACCGTGAAGGCGTCTTCCGGCCCCAGCCAGGCTGGGGGCGCTTCGCGCTGCAGCTGCTGGCGGCCAACGCTGTCATGGGTGGGCTGCTGTTCGCCTTCGCGCCGGCGGCTGCGCAGTGGCTGGACTTTGATCTGCTCACGCGCATCGCCTTCACTGCCGCTCTGGTGACCGGTGGGGTCCTGGCCTACTTCGCCGTGCTCCTGATCTGCGGCGTGCGGCTGCGGCATTTCCGTATGCATTGAGGCCTGTTGCAACGGCGGGCATTGGGCCCGGTCCCACCATTGCGGTATAATCCGCGGTCCCCGAAAATCAGGAGGAGCCCCGCATGCGGCTGATCCGAGGGCTGCACAATCTCAAGCGCTGGGCGGAACGCAGTGACAACCCCCTTGCGAATGGGTGTGTCGCCACCATAGGCAACTTTGACGGTATCCATCGTGGTCACCAGGTAATCATTGACCAGGTGCGGGACCGGGCCCATCAGCTGGGCGTTCCCTCGGTGGTAATGGTGTTCGAGCCCCAGCCGCGGGAGTTCTTTGGCGGTGCCGATGCGCCGCCACGGCTGATGCGTTTCCGGGAAAAAGTGGAAATGCTGCTCTCCCATGATGTGGATATTGTGGTCTGCCTACAGTTCCGCTCCCGGCTGCGCAATCTCTCGGCCATGGACTTCATCGAGCAGGTCCTGATGGAAGGGCTGAACGTGCAGCACCTGGTGGTGGGCGATGATTTCCGCTTCGGCTGTGACCGCAGGGGCGATTTCCGGCTTCTGCAACAGGTTGGTGCCGAGCGGGGTTTTGAAGTGGAGCATACCCAGACCATACGGGTGGGGGGCGAACGTATCAGCTCCACCCGTCTGCGGCAGGCGCTGGGTGAAAACCGGCTGGCGGATGCCCACGAACTGCTGGGGCGGCCCTATTCGCTCTCCGGCAGGGTGGTTTACGGCAAGGCCCTGGGGCGTGAACTCGGGGTGCCCACGGCCAATATCCTGCTCAGCGGGCGCAAACCGCCGCTACGGGGGGTGTATGTGGTGACGGTCGAGATGCCCGGTGGGCATGTTGAGCGGGGGCTTGCGAACATCGGCATGCGCCCGACGGTCAATGGGCAGTACCCGTCGCTGGAGGTGCACCTGCTGGATTTCTCCGCCAACCTCTACGGTCGGCGGTTACGGGTGACCTTCCTTTACCATCTGCGGGACGAGGTCAAGTTCGATTCCGTGGACGAGCTGGAAAAACGGATTCACGAGGACATCAACCAGGGGCGTGACTGGCTGGCGAACAACCGCCCGGTACCGACCAATGTGGAACGCTGACCGAAACGACAGACTCCGGGAACCTTCATGAGCGATTACAAAGACACGCTGAACCTGCCAAAGACGGATTTCCCCATGCGTGGGAACCTCTCCAAGCGCGAGCCGGAAATGCTTGAGCGCTGGAACCGTCTGGACCTCTACGGCACGCTGCGCCAGCGCCGTGCGGGCGCCGAGCGCTTCGTGCTGCACGACGGCCCGCCCTACGCCAACGGCAGCATCCACATTGGTCATGCGGTCAACAAGATCCTCAAGGACATGGTGGTCAAGTCCCGCAACCTCATGGGCTATGATGCCCCTTATGTGCCGGGCTGGGACTGTCACGGGCTGCCCATTGAGCACAAGGTTGAGCAGGACATCGGCAAGGCCGGTGACAAGGTGGACTACAAGACGTTCCGCCAGGCCTGCCGCGATTACGCCGCCGAGCAGCTGGACAACCAGCGTCAGGACTTCATCCGCCTGGGGGTAATGGGGGACTGGTATAACCCCTATCTGACCATGGACCCGAAGGTGGAAGCGGACATCGTCCGTTCCCTGGGCCGTATCATCGACAACGGGCACCTGGAGCGGGGCTTCAAACCCGTCTACTGGAGTGTGGTCGGCCAGTCCGCGCTTGCTGAGGCCGAAGTGGAATACCAGGAGAAGACCTCCATCCAGATTGACGTCCGTTTCCCGGCTGTCGATCCGGGTAGGGTGGCTTCCGCGTTTGGTGAAAACGGACTGGATGCTCCGGTATCACTGGTGATCTGGACCACGACCCCCTGGACCATTCCCGCGAACCAGGCGGTGGCCGTTAACGAGGAACTGGAATACAGCCTGATCCGTGCCGACGCTGGTCGTGGCGCCGAATACCTCGTGGTAGCCGAAGAGCTGCGCGAGACGGTGACCGAGCGCTGGAGCCTGCAGAACGCCGAGGTGGTGGCACGCTGCCGTGGCGCGGCGCTCACCGGGGTGATGCTGCAGCACCCGCTCTATGAACGCCAGGTACCTGTTGTGCTCGGCCATCATGTTTCCACGGATGCGGGTACCGGCCTCGTTCATACCGCACCGGACCACGGCCCCGATGACTTCGAGATCGGGCGCGAGAACGGCATCGGCACACTTAACCTGGTCAAGGCGGACGGCACCTACGCCGAAGCGGCGGGTGAGTTCGCGGGCATCCACATCTACAAGGCGGATACGCCGGTCTGTGAAGCGTTGGCGCGCGAGGGCTGCCTGCTGTTCCAGGAGTCCTTCAAACACAGTTACCCGCACTGCTGGCGGACCAAGACGCCGCTCATCTACCGGGCCACGCCCCAGTGGTTCATCAGCATGGACCGCAACGGGCTCAAGCAAGGCGCTCTGGAGGCCATTCCCGGTGTGTGCTGGATTCCGTCCTGGGGGCAGCAGCGCATCGAGGGCATGATCGAGCAATCCCCGGACTGGTGCATCTCACGCCAGCGTACCTGGGGGGTGCCAATCACGCTGTTCGTCCATAAGGACACCTATGAACTTCATCCGCGCACCCCGGAGCTGATCGAGGCGGCCGCGAAGGCCATCGAGAAGGACGGCATCGACGCCTGGTATGAGCTGGATGCGCGCGAACTGCTTGGCGATGACGCGGACACCTACGAGAAGGTGACGGACACACTGGACGTCTGGTTTGACTCGGGTGTGACCCACGCCTCGGTGCTGGACCGGCGCGAGGACCTAAACCGCTACCCCGCGGACCTGTACCTGGAAGGCTCGGACCAGCACCGCGGCTGGTTCCAGTCCTCGCTGAAGACCGGCATTGCCATCAAGAAGATGGCCCCCTACAAGGAAGTGCTGACGCACGGTTTCACCGTGGACGAGAAGGGCTACAAGATGTCCAAGTCCATGGGCAACGTGATCGCGCCCCAGAAGGTGATGGACGAGCTGGGCGCGGATATTCTGCGGCTCTGGGTCGCGGCGACGGACTACAGCGCCGAGATGTCAGTCTCCCAGGACATCCTCAAGCGCACGGCAGACGCGTACCGGCGTATCCGCAATACCTCGCGCTTCCTGCTGGCCAATCTGGACGGGTTCGACCCGGCCACAAACAGTGTGGCCTTTGATGACATGGTGGCGCTGGACCGCTGGATGGTGGACCGGGCGCGGCGCCTTCAGGAGGAGGTGATCGACGCCTACAACCGCTACAGCTTCCTGCAGGTGTACCAGAAGGTACACAACTTCTGCATCCTGGATCTGGGCGGTTTCTACCTGGACATCATCAAGGACCGCCAATACACCACCCAGCCGGACAGCCTGGAGCGGCGTTCCTGCCAGACAGCGCTCTATCACGTGGCCGAGGCCCTCTCGCGCTGGATCGCGCCCATCCTGACCTTTACGGCGGATGAGATCTGGCAGCATATCCCCGGGGAGCGCGATGAGAGCGTGCACTGGGCCACCTGGCACGAAGGGCTGGAAGCGCTGCCTGCGGACGCGCCGATCAAGCAGGATGAGTGGGATACGCTCATCGAGGTGCGCAGCGCCGTGAACAAGCAGCTTGAAGCGGCCCGGAATGAAGGCACGATCAAGGGCTCGCTCAGCGGCGAGGTCACCCTCTACGCGGACGGCGGGCTTAAGGAACTGCTGGAGCGCCTGGGTGACGAGCTGCGTTTCGTGATGATTACGTCCGAGGCCCGTGTCGCGCCGCTGGCCGAGGCGGGTGATGCCCCGGAGACGGACGTTGAAGGGCTCAAGGTGGCGGTGGTCGCCGCCGGCCATACCAAGTGCGAACGCTGCTGGCACCATCGCCCGGATGTGGGCGAGCACAGCGAGTACCCGGATCTGTGCGGCCGCTGCATCAGCAACATCAGCGGCGATGGCGAAAAACGGCGGTTTGCGTAACGGTATGCTGACACCGTTGGCCCGTAACGGGCTTATCATCGCGGCCTTCATCGTGATCGCGGACCTGACCACCAAGGCCGCCGCCACGGCCATGCTGGATTACGGTGAGGCCAACGTGGTTCTGCCGTTCTTCAATCTGACGCTGCTGCACAACACTGGCGCGGCCTTCAGTTTCCTCTCGGAGGGGGCCGGCTGGCAGCGCTGGCTTTTCATATCGCTCGCGGTCGTCATCTCGGGGGTGCTGGTGGTGTGGCTGACACGGCTGAAGCGGCACGAGACCTGGCTCGGCATCGCGCTGGCGTTCGTGCTTGGCGGCGCTGTCGGCAACCTCTACGATCGCGTGGTGCACGGCTATGT
Organism: uncultured Halovibrio sp.; assembly: GCF_913056445.1. NCBI lineage: Bacteria > Pseudomonadati > Pseudomonadota > Gammaproteobacteria > Oceanospirillales > Halomonadaceae > Halovibrio > uncultured Halovibrio sp. Next base: position 2,084 of record NZ_CAJXMA010000106.1, on the reverse strand, counting down.
GGTGGATTTTTTCCATTTCCACTGGGCCGGCTACCATTTCCCCGCCTTTAACGTGGCGGACAGTTTCATTACCGTTGGCGCCATTATGCTGCTGCTGGATCTGTTTATAAGCGGCGAGCAGGGCGACAGCGGGTCACAGCAAAAGGGCAACAGGCAATGAGCGTAATCGGACCGGACAGCCAGGTGACCCTGCATTTCGCGTTGCGGCTGGAAGACGGCTCGGACGTGGATTCCACCTTTGAGAAAGAGCCGGCCACGCTGACCGTGGGCGATGGTAACCTGCCGGAGGCGTTCGAGCGCTGCCTGCACGGCCTGAAAGCAGGCGACCGGCAGACCTTCTCAGTACCGCCTGAAGACGCCTTTGGCCAGCCCAACCCGAACAACGTCCAGACCTTCAAGCGCCGCGAGTTCAGCCCCGAGTTGCCGCTGGAAGAGGGCATGGTGCTCTCCTTCGCGGATGCGGCCAAGGCGGAAGTGCCCGGTGTCATCAAGGCGTTTGATGATGATACCGTTGAGGTAGATTTTAACCACCCACTCTCGGGCAAGACACTTGAGTTTGAAGTCTCGATTGTGGATGTCCAGTAAGCACCGGGAATCATGACCATGCAGATCAAGCTCGCCAATCCCCGTGGATTCTGTGCCGGCGTTGACCGCGCCATCGAGATCGTCAATCGGGCGCTCGATGTGTACGGCGCCCCTATCTACGTGCGGCATGAAGTCGTCCACAACAAGTTCGTAGTGGACAACCTGCGCGAGCGTGGCGCCGTATTCGTGGACGAGCTGCACCAGGTGCCTGACGATGCCTGGGTGATCTTCAGCGCCCACGGCGTCTCCCAGGCTGTTCAGCAGGAAGCCCAGGACCGCGGGCTGCAGGTTTTTGATGCCACCTGCCCGCTGGTGACCAAGGTGCATATGGAGGTCATGACCTACAGCCGGGAAGGCCGTGAATGCATCCTCATCGGCCATGCCGGCCACCCCGAGGTGGAAGGCACCATGGGCCAGTACGACCGCAGCAATGGCGGTGACATCTACCTGGTGGAAAGCGAGGCCGATGTCGAGAAGCTGCAGGTGAAGAACCCTGAAAAGCTGGCCTTCGTGACCCAGACAACACTTTCCATGGACGACACCGCACGCGTGATCGATGCCCTCCAGACCCGTTTCCCGGCCATCCAGGGCCCGCGAAAGGACGACATCTGCTACGCCACCCAGAACCGTCAGGACGCGGTGAAAATGCTCGCCGCCGAGTGCGACCTGATGCTGGTGGTGGGCTCGCCCAACAGTTCCAACTCCAACCGCCTGCGCGAGCTGTCTGAACGTATGGATACGCCCGCCTACCTGATTGATGCGGCTGACCAGATTGAAGCCTCATGGCTTGAAAACGTGGGCGCCGTGGGCGTGACGGCCGGGGCCTCCGCGCCTGAGGTCCTGGTTGAAGAGGTCGTGGCGCGCCTGCGCGAGTTCGGTGGTGAGACTCCTGACGAGCTCGAAGGCGAACAGGAGAACGTGGTGTTCAGCATGCCCAAGGCGCTGCGGATTCCCGCCAAGGAAGTGGAGGCCTGACCCGGGCCTCCGTGATCATTCCGGTGTGAAATCTTTCACACCGTTTTACCGCTCATCCCCTCATCCGTTCCGCTCGTCGGCCACCGGCTGACATTTCCGTAACCCACGCTATTCTGAACATTGAGTCATTGAGCCGTGTCCATCGATTGGACGAGGCGCGTCATGAGGCGTATTGGAATGGAAAATTCTGTCCGCACAGCAGGGCTAACCCAGAGAGGGTTCACGCTGGTTGAACTGATGATCGTGATCGTGTTGTTGGCTGTGATTGCGGCGGTTGCGGTGCCCGGGTTCCAGACCCTCGTTGAGAACAATCAGGTGACATCAAGCACCAACCGTCTTGTGGGCGCCCTAAATTTTGCGCGGTCGCAGGCGCTGCGCGAAGGGCAGCAGGTAACGCTCCAGCCAACCAGTGGTGATTGGGATCAGGGATTCCAGGTTGTCATGGGTGGTAATACGCTTCGCCAGTTCCAGGGATCTGAAACCCGAATGGCGATCTCCGGTAACGCGGTAACCTTCCGGGGGAA
>NZ_CAJXMA010000105.1:0-9062 GCF_913056445.1 uncultured Halovibrio sp. | reverse complement strand
CGCTGGGCCCGTGGTTCCTCGGCCAGTTCGGTCTCCAGGTACTTCTCGGGGACCGTGTAGTAGGTGTGGATCCGGTTCCGGTCGCTCTCGCGCTCGACCATGATCGAGTGGGCGGCCGTCGCGAAGGCGAAGGAGACCGTGCGAGGCATCGCCGAGATATTCACCCAGACCTCGCCGGCGGTCTCGTCGCGGTTCCCGTCCGATTCGGCGGCCTCCGCGGGGACGGCGCCGCCGCCGGCGCAATGAACATGATGAGCCCAATGAGCCCGAACAGCCTCGCTGAATCCGCGCCCTCTGCCTGGTCCCGCACCAGTGCTGGTACGGAGACGGCGCAGAGCGCGCCCCCGACGCCCTGGCTGGCGCGCCAGGCGAGCATTTCCGTCAGGGAGCCGGCCTGGGCAACCATCAGGGCTGAACCTGCGAATAACGCCAACCCACTGAACAGGATGCGCTGCCGGCCATACCGATCTGAGAGAGGGCCGCCGACCAGCTGGGCCAGCCCGAGAGTCGCAACGTAGGCGCTCAGGGTGAGTCCCACGTCCGCATTCTCAGTGCCGAACTCCCGCGCGATGGTTGGAAACGCGGGCAGGTAGGCATCCAGTGCCAGGGGGCCCAGGGCTACGGTCATCCCCAGCAGAATGGCCAGCTGCATCTGTGGCATGCAAAGGGTCTCCGGATCAAAACGGCCATTCTAGCACTGGTAAGAAAGCAGTGCTTAGGGAGCTAATTAGTAGAGGTACGGACGTCAGCCCAGAGCCACCGGGTTGAGCTGCCAGACGGTGTAGTTCAGAGCCACCGCCAGGCTGACCCAGAGCAGGTAGGGCAGCAGCATCAGGCCCGCCAGTCGGTGGGCGCGCAGGAAGCTGATCAGGGTGGCCAGGATCATCAGCCAGAGCAGCACAACAGTGGCGAAGGACCAGGCTCCAAGGTGCCAGACAAAGAACAGCCAGCTCCAGAGCGCATTGGGGACCAGTTGGACCAGGAAAAGCGTTAGTGCCTTGGGCGCGCCGCGGAAACCCGAGCGACGCCAGACGAGCCAGACTGCGACCGCCATCAGGGTATAGAGCGTGGTCCAGGCCGGGCCGAACCAGGCGGCCGGCGGTGCCCAGGCGGGCTGGGTCAATGACTGATAGAACCCGCTGGCGTTGACGGACGCCACGGCGCCAAGGACCGCGACCGCCAGCATGAGGGCAATCCAGGCTGCCAGACCGGCCAGCTGTTTACGTGTTGAAATACGTGCCATGTAAGATCCCCGGCTTCTGTAGTGGACAGGTATTGTGAATCCTATACGCTGGTCAGCGTTCTGACGCTCAACCGCCATAAGGAGACTCTGGATGTTCCACCATGAAATCGAACCCCGGTTCAACGAAACCGATGCGCTGGGCCACATCAGCAACACCGCCTTTCCGGTATGGTTCGAGCAGGCGCGGATGCCGGTTTTCCGGATTTTCCACTCCTCGCTGGATTTTGAGCACTGGCCGCTGATCATTGCGCGGCTGGAGGTTGATCTCAAAGCCCAGAGCTATTGGGGCACGCCTGTGACGATCCGTACCGGCATCGGGAAAATCGGCAATTCCTCGTTCCATGTTGTTCAGGAAGCCTGGCAGGGTGACACTCAGGTAGCCCGGGGCGTTGCCGTTCTGATCCATTTCGATTATGAGACCGAAACTGCATTGGCCATCCCCGACGATATCCGGGAAAAGCTGAATCAGCATCTCGTGGACGCCTGATGGATAATCTGCTGTCATCCCTTCCGCAGACGCTCGACGGCGAGGCATTTGAATCCATTCTTGAGGCGAGCCACGTCCGTATCGAGCGGATTGTCTCAAGAGGCCATACCTCACCAGACTACGGCTGGTACGATCAGGACGAACACGAATGGGTCCTGGTGTTGGAGGGCGCGGGAACTGTGCTGTTTGAGCAGGGCCCGGAGATCCACCTGAAGAAAGGCGACCACCTGACGATTCCCGCCCATTCAAGGCACCAGGTCAGCTGGACTGACCCGGAGACTGTGACGGTCTGGCTGGCGGTGTTCTACCGCTGACAACAGCAGGGCGCGTATTTCGCCTGGCTGGTGAAGCGTCAGCTACCGGATTGAACGCTGCACGTCATCCCCGGAGCCGGCGGGCACCAGAACCAGTCGGCCGGGCTGGACGTCGATACGCAGGTTCATCATACCGAAGAGTCGGGCGCCAGTGTCCGCCTCATCCAGCCGGTAGACCGGGCGTTCGTTAAGGAACTGCGCGGCAATGTCTGACAGGGTCCCGGTCACCGGGGAGAGATCAAACGCGCTGCCGGCGGCTTCCACATGGGTGGACAGCACCTTGAGATTGCGGATGTAAATGGCCTTTTCCTCCGCCTCATAGACCGGCGTGCCCTCGACGCTGAAATTCAGGTCAATGGGAATCCTCGGCGCCTGGAGAACGGCGCGCCCACCGAAATCGACCACTGCCACATCCCGATCTTCCGGGCCAATGGCCACATCGGCGCTGGTCAGTTCCAGTGTGACGGGGAGGCCGCGGTCGCTGAGATCCCGGGAAAAATCCGTGATCCGTTCACTGATGTGTTTCTCTACGGTGGACTCATCCACGCTGTAGGGGGAGAAGCTGGCGCAGCCACCGGCGAAGGCCGGCAGCAGCACCAGGAGCAGGGTCTTGGCAATCCGTTTCATCGGAGTCCTTATCTCTGTCACAGGTTCTGTTTCTTCATCCAGGGGATGATGCGCTCAAAGGCTTCCTGGATCCGCTCGCTCGTGGTGGAGAACGAGAACCGGATCGAGTTGGTGCAGTGTTCCCCAAAGGCGTCGCCGGGAACCGCGCAGACACCGGTCTCCTTGAGCATACGCAGACACAGGTCCGAGGCGTCCACATGATCCGGCAGGTCCGGGAAGATGAAGAAACCGCCATTGGGCTTATAGCCGGTCAGATACGGTGTCTGGTTCACCAGATCGACGATCAGGTCCCGCCGCTCGCGGTAGATCTCGATCATGTCCCGTACGCTCTGCTGGTCGCCCTCCAGGGCTGCCACGCCGGCGAACTGGGCTGGTGTGTTCGCCACCGATGTGGTGAACATATGGTAGCGCCTCAGTTTCTTGATCGCACCCTGGCTGGAGATGATCCAGCCCACACGCAGCCCCGCCATACTGTAGGTCTTCGAGAAGCTGGAGATGCACATCAGGTGGTCCAGGTCCGTCCCGCAGCTGAGTACGCTGGAATACTCCTCGTCGTCCAGCACAAGGTGGTCGTAGACCTCGTCACTGAAGACCTGGATGCCCCGGAAGGCGCATTCCTCGACGATCCGTTCAATGGTGGACTTGGGGTAGACCGCCCCTGTCGGATTGTTCGGGGAGTTCAGCACCACCGCGAAGGTACGCATGCTGATGTTCTTGATGATGTCGTCCGGATCGAGCTGATGGCCGTTTTCAGGACGCGTGGGGATGAACTTCACCTCGCCACCGTTCATTCGGATGAGCGGTGCGTACAGCAGAAATGATGGATCCACCACCAGGAACTGGCGCCCGGGCGCGGCGGTGGCTGAGAGCGCCAGGTACATGGCCTCGGTTGCTCCGCTGGTCACCAGGATGTTCTCGGTGGAGAGCTTGCGGCCGTAACGGTTTCCGTAATAGTCACGCAGCGCCACCAGCAGTTCCGGCAGGCCGGCGTCCATGGTATAGCCGGTCTGGCCCGCCTGGATGGAATCCACCATAGCGTCGGTCACGTGCTTGGGGGTAGGCAGGTCCGGCTGGCCGATGGACAGATGGATGACATCATCCATTTCCGCGGCCATGTTGACCATGCGGCGGATGCCCGGCACCGGTATCGCCTGCATCGAGGGATGCCAGCGGGCCTTGGTCTTGCGATAGGTCAGCTTACGCTTGGGCGCGCTCTCGGGTACTGCCTTGCCTGCCGACGTAGCCATTAACCGCTCTCCCATACATCAATGAGTTCAAACAATCGGACATCAACCACAATGGCCAAGATAGGGGTGGAAAGCAAGAACAGGTAAGGGTAATCCCGTAAAGCGAGACTCTGGTGTGGCGCACCCTGAGCATGGCATTACGTGGATTGAGGCTCTACCCTGAGAGGACGCCAATCAGCAGGAGAGCACCATGGCCAGCACCGAGACACGCCCCGTGATCACCGTCCTTACAGCGCCGGACGAGGAGCGTCCGCCGGGGCTGGACCCACTGTTCGAACGGGCCGAGGTCCGCTTTGCCTGGGACGCCGATACCCTGCGACAGACACTGCCGGGTACCCGCATCATGATGGTGACCGATTTCCGCACCGATGCCCTGCGCGAGGCCTGGCCCTCGGCGGAGAGCCTGGAGTGGATCCATGCAACCAGTGCCGGGGTGGATGCGCTGATGTTTCCGGAGCTGGTCAACAGTGGGGTCACCGTTACCAATGCCCAGGGCATCTTTGACCGCAGCATTGCCGAATACGTGCTCTGCACCATCCTGATGTTCGCCAAGGACTTTCCGCATTCGATCCGGCTGCAGATGGCCCACCAGTGGCAGCACCGGGACACCGAGCGGGCTCAGGGATCGCGTGTTCTGGTCGTGGGGGCGGGTTCAATCGGGCGCCAGATCGGGCGCCTGGTGACGGCCGTGGGCATGGAGGCGCACGGTGTGGCCCGCCGGGCCCGCAGTGATGACCCCGATTTCGAGGCCGTCCACGACAATGACGCGATCCCCGAGCAGCTCGGTCTGGCCGATTACGTGGTGATTGCCGCGCCGCTGACGCCGGCAACGGAGAAACTGTTTGATGCGAAAGCCTTCCAGGCCATGAAGCCGACGGCCCGGCTGATCAACATCGGTCGCGGGCCCATCGTGGATACCCAGGCACTGGTGGAGGCACTGCAGAGCGGCGAAATCGCCGGCGCGGGGCTGGATGTGTTCGAGGAGGAGCCGCTGCCCTCCGATCACCCGCTCTGGGCCATGGAGAATGTGACCATGACCGCCCACATGGCGGGTGATTTCATCGGCTGGAAGAAAGCGCTGACCGAGCAGTTCTTCGATAACCTCGACAACTGGGTGGCGAGGCGCGACTTTTTCAACGTGGTTGATAAGGCATCCGGGTACGTCCCCAACCGATGAGGTTCCGGGCGGTCACTGACCGCCCAGTCGTGCCAGGATCGCGTCGCCTACAGCATCAGTGGTGCGCTCTTCGTGTCCGTGTTCCGCCAGGTCGGCGGCCACGGCGCTGTACAGTGCGTGGCCAGCACGTGCCAGTGCCGGCCGCTCCTCTCCCAGCCAGTCCAGCATGCGCGCTGTTGTGAACAGCATGGCGGTCGGGTCAGCTCTGTTCTGGCCCGCGATATCCGGGGCGCTGCCGTGAGTGGGCTCGAACATGGAGGGCTGGCTGCGGTCGTCCGGGTTGAGGTTGCATGAAGGCGCCACGCCCAACCCCCCGGAGATGACCGCCGCAAGATCCGTCAGGATGTCGCCCTGGAGGTTGCTGGCAACCACGACGTCGAAGGCCCAGGGGGCCTGGACGAACTTCATGCAGGCGGCGTCCACCAGTTCGTGGTGGGTGGCCACATCCGGGTAGTCCTTGGCGACCTCCGCGAATACCTCGGTGTACATATCCCCCCAATGGCGCAGGGCGTTGCGCTTGGTGATCAGACAGACCTGGCTTTCCAGCTGTTCCCCATCAGGATTCCCGAAGGTCCGGGGTTTACCGGTTTCATGGCGTTCACCGGCACGCTTGCGGGCCCGTTCAAAGCCAAAGCGGATGATCCTTTCGGTGGCGAAGCGGGTGAAAATTTCCGTCTGGGTAGCGATTTCGCCGGGCTGGCCCTGGCGCAGCCGTCCACCCTGGCCGACGTACTCACCTTCACTGTTCTCGCGGATGACCAGCATGTCCGTATCCGCTGCGCGCGGGTCGGCCAGGTACTGCCGGGCGCCCTTGAGCTGGTGCGCCGGGCGCTCGCAGACCCACTGGTCAAAGCCCTTGCGCATCTGCAGCAGCGGGCTGAGAGAGACACTGTCGGAGAGGACATAGCGGTGAGGGTCCCGGCTGGGTCCCGGGTCACCCAGAGCCCCCAGGAGAATGGCGTCATAGCCGGCCAGTCTGGTCATGGCGTCCGCCGGCATCATGTCGCCGTTGCGGCGGTGCCACTCTGTCGAGGGCCACTCGAAGACATCCCATTCGAGCAGGAGATCGTATTGTTGCCTGAGATGGTCCAGAGCACGCAGGGACTGCTGGATTACATCGGGCCCGATACCGTCGCCAGGGGTGACGGCGATGCGTGTGGGCTTGCTTGAGGTGGCCATGGTCAGATCCTGATTTGACGCCGGGTGACATTTTTTACTGTAGGCGCTCTTGTATCTGTGGCAAGTTCTATACTGAAATCAGAGCAGGAATCCGTGTAAATACCGGTTTCACCGTCTGAAGCGTTTTTTTGGGAAGGGGTATGGAAGAAGAGGAGCTGTTTGACCAGTCGCACTGCGAGCACTGTGCCTGCGGTGCTGGCCTGGACTTTGATTTTTCCTTCGCATTCCAGCCAATTGTGGATGCGGACACCGGCGGGATTCTGGCCCACGAGGCGCTGGTACGCGGCCTCAATGGCGAGGGGGCCGGGGAGGTTCTCGGGCGGGTGACACGCAAGAATATGTACCGGTTTGACCAGGCGTGCCGGGTCAAGGCGGTGAAACTGGCATCGGAGCTGGGCATGACGTCCAAGCTGTGTATCAATTTCATGCCTAACGCGGTGTACCGGGCGGAGACCTGCATCCAGACGACGCTGGCGGCGGCGAACAGGTATGATTTCGACACCAGCCGGCTGGTTTTCGAGTTCACGGAAGTGGAGAACCTTGCGGATACCGATCATCTGATCAGCATCATCGATGCCTATGAAGAGATGGGGTTTGACATTGCCCTGGATGATTACGGGGCCGGTTATTCCCGGATGAACCTGCTGACGGACACCACCCCGGAGTACCTGAAACTGGACATGTCGCTCATCCGGGATGTGGAGCAGTATCCGCGCAAACAGGCGGTGATCGAGGGAGTCCTGCTGACGAATGACCGTCTCGGTATTGCAACCATTGCCGAAGGCGTCGAGACTGAGGCCGAGTATCAGTGGTGCCGTGGCATGGGGATCCGCTATTTTCAGGGCTATCTGCTGGCCAGACCGGGGTTCGAGACGCTGCCGTCCCCCTATATTCCGAGTGACCATTAGTGTTCTATCGCGTGATTATCTTCGTTATCGGACTGGCTCTGGTTGGCCTGACCTTCGCACTCATGTGGGCGGGCGCCGGATTCTTCCTCGACCGGATGGGTGAGAAGGAGCGTGTGTTCGAGCGCGCCCGCCTGATCGCCATCTGGACCTTTGCTGGTTTCGGGATCGGGCTGCTGTTCATGGGCCTGGGCGGGCCGGTACTGGGAACGGTGGCGTTCTACCGCAGTGCCCGGGCCACCCTGCCGCACATCAGTGAAGCCAGGGTCCTGCTCTGGGGCTTTTCAGTGGTTCTCCTGAGTACCCTGGTGGCCGGAGGTCTGCTCTTCGGTGGTCTGGCCCTGGTCGCCTGATCCCCCGGGCGTTTTCAGGGCGTGGAGCCGTTCCCGGAACCAATTGAGAGCCGGTTCACGTTCGTGCTGGCGGTGCCAGTAGAGATGCACATCCACCTCCGGCATGCCTTCGGGTGGCTCCAGAAGCGCGACATCCAGGTACTGGCCGATGATGTCCGCATAGGCCTCGGGCATGGTCACCAGCAGGTCCGTCTCAGCTGCCACCCGGCAGGCTGCGAAATAATGCTGGCAGCGTAGTGCGATCCGGCGCCGATGCCCGCGGGCACTGAGCGCGAAGTCCTCCAGCCCCTGACCCTCGGCCCGGGATGAGACCAGCACATGGCCGGCGGCGAGGTAACGCTCGAGGGTCATGCCCTGCCGGGCGATGGCCGAACCCCGCCGCGCCACCACCACCAGCCGGTCCTCATGCAGGCGTTCATGGGCGGTCTGGTCGCTCACCGGCAGCAGGACATCCACCGCGAAATCCAGCTTGCCCGCCGCCAGCTGCTGCTCCATCTCCCGTCGGGGCACCCGTTGGCTGACCACCTCGATCCCCGGATACTGCGTCATCTCCTGCATCAGCGGCGGCAGAAAGGTCGCCTCGAGCACATCCCTGAGCGCGATGTTGAATACCCTGGGCTGCTGCTCGGGGGTGAATTCATGGAAGGCGTTCAGGGCGGAGTGAATCTCACTCAGAGCCGGGTGCACGGAACTGGCCAGGCGCTGGGCGAGGGGCGTGGGCACCATGCGGTTGCCCTGGCGGCGGAAAAGGGCATCGTCGAACTGCTCGCGCAGCCGTGCCAGGGAGTGGCTGACGGCGGGCTGGGTGAGGTGCAGGATCTCGCTGGCGCGGGTGAGACTGCCTTCGCGGTAGATGGTGATGAAGACGGTGAGCAGGTTCAGGTCGAGGCGGTTACCAGGGATCATGAAGGAGGCTCTCTGTATTAGCAATCTGCATAACGTGCAATGAGGATAATTCAGTAGCCTTATCCGGTACAGGTTTCTACACTTTCAGTATCAATCGCGCAGGGGTGCTTCGGGGAGGCTTCTGCGGGAAACGCCACGAGTACTTTTCAGCTGCGCTGTCCTGCTCCGCTGAAAAGTCCAGGGTTTACGTCCGTGTAAACCCGTTTGCGCTTGAGCGCGCAAACCCATGTAGGCTGCTCTTCCGCCATCCATGGCTCCAGAGCTTCCCGCAGAAGCCTCCCCGAAGCACCCCCTCAGACACCTGTGAAAGCAGCCGGAGGTCCCCCATGGACTTTGAGCTCTCAGAAAAAGGCCAGGATTTCTACAACCGGGTCTGTCAGTTCATGAAAGACGAGATTGAACCCATCGAGGCGGATTATTTCCGCGAACTGCACAGCCTGGACAACCCCTGGGTGGTGCTGCCGGTGATCGAAGAGCTCAAGGCCAAGGCGAAGGCCCAGGGGCTGTGGAACATGTTCCTGCCCAAGAGTGACCTGGGCGCCGGGCTGAGCAACGCCGATTACGCGGTGATCGCGGAGCAGACCGGGCGCAGCTTCATAGCGCCGGAGATCTTCAACTGCAACG
>NZ_CAJXMA010000104.1:0-9295 GCF_913056445.1 uncultured Halovibrio sp. | reverse complement strand
ACTCGGCACCGGGCGTTTGTTCGTCGGTCCCGACGGCTCTCAGTTGAACCTGGATAAGGTGAACGTCCTCTGGGCCGGTACCGATACCATCCGCCAGATGTTCGAGGGTCGCCCCGAAGAACACCAGTTCCACGAGATCGCGGACGCCTACGAAGCCGGTGTAGGCTCAACCGTGACCATTGGCGGCCATGAGTTCGCCGTCAAAAGCGGGAAACAGGGTGGCTTCAAGTACATGCTGCAGAACAACCAGCTGGGGCTCACGCTGCTGTACAAGCATTTCTACGCCGAAGCGGATGCCATCTCCACCCATCTCAAGATTGAGTGCTCACCGCAGTGGCTTTATGAGCGGGACAAGTACCAGATCAACGACGAGCTATTCGAGTGGGCCAACAAGCTTCTCAAGAACCCGAAGCCTAACGCCGTGGCCGTTCACCTGGCCGTAGACTTCCAGGGCTGGGAACCGCCCCAGGACTTCGATAGCCACTTCGTCACCAAGGCTCGCCGGGTCCAGCGTTATGACGGCATGGCTGAATTCCGATTCCAGGGCTGTGACAGTGCCATCGTCCACGGCCGCGGGACGTCCTTCACCTTTGGCAAGGCCAACAGCTTACAGTTCTGCCTCTACAACAAGTCCGAGGAAGTGGACGTCTCCGACAAGCGGGACTTCATGGAATCGATCTGGCGCACTGCGACCAATGACGACACCTTCCCTGATACCTGCTACGACGAGGAGGCGCCCGTCTGGCGGCTTGAGGTGCGATTTCATCAACGCATCATCAACGAACTGTGGCGCGGGACTGACGCTGTCGGGCCCATTTACACCTATCTGGAAGCGGACAAGCACCTCACGGGGCTGTGGCAGTACGCGCTGAGATCCAACCGGTTTGAGTACCGCAAGGACTGGGTTCACCCGATCTGGACCTTCCTTCGCGATGAAGTGAGCTTCGGCCACAAGGCCCCGCCGATTGCCTATAAGCGCGAAAAAAAGACCCCGGGTTGCGGCAACGAAAAGAACGTCGCCCTTGCCTTCGGCAACCTGCTGAGCATTTATGCGCGCAACCGGTTCAACGCTCAGCAGGCGTGGCACTGCCTTAAGAAATCCGGCCTGTGGAACGACCTGAAATCCTACTACCGAAGGCGTGAGATTACCGAGCGAATGCTTTACGAAATGGTGCGCGATGGACTCACACAGCGACGGCTGCAGGGGAAAGTGGCGGCATGATCCGCAAGCTCAAATCGGGACGCTGGCAGGTCGACATTCAACCTGGCGGCCGTGGGCGTCGTCGTATCCGCAAAACCTTTGCGACCAAGGCGGAAGCGAAACGGTTTGAACAGCACGTGGAATCACGCCAGGCCGAAAACCAGGACTGGAACCCGGCCCCGGATCGGCGCTCGATCGCGGATCTGGTCCAGGAATGGTACAGCGCTTACGGCTACAGCCTGAAGGACGGTACCAAGCGAAAGCGCAAGCTGGACATGATGGCGCGGTTGCTGGGCAACCCCAGGGCAACGGATTTCACGGCCTCGGACTTTGCCGCCTACCGGCAGCACCGGCTGGATATGGATGGGGTCAGCCAGAACACGGTGAACCGGGAACAGGCTTATCTGTCGGCTGTGTTCAATGAACTGGCGCGCTTCGATAAGTGGGATTACCCGAACCCCTTAAGCGGTATCCGCAAGTTCAAGATCGACGAGCCGGAACTCGCCTTTCTGACCCAGGACGAGATCAATGCACTCCTGGAAGAATGCGAGGCATCATCGAACCAGAGTGTGTATTACGTGGCACGCCTGGCATTGGCAACCGGTGCCCGCTGGTCGGAAGCTGAAGGCGTGACCAGGGCAAACTTCACGCCCTACCGGGTGACGTACAACTACACGAAGTCCGGGAAGTCTCGATCAGTTCCCCTGGATGAATCACTCTACAAAGAGCTGATCCAGGAAGTGCCCTTTGTCAGCTGCGCCGCTGCTTTCCGGCACGCAATCCGACGGGCTGGCATCGAGCTCCCCCAGGGACAGCTGACGCACATATGCCGGCACACGTTCGCGAGTCACTTCATGATGAACGGCGGGGATATCCTGACGCTTCAGCGGATTCTGGGCCATTCGGATATCAAGTTGACGATGCGTTATGCGCATCTGTCGCCAGAACATTTGAAGGACGCGATGGGGTACGGTCCGTGTGTCTAGAGCAGGGAGGTTTCACGAGGCCGATGCAGCGTAAACTAAATAGAAGCAAGTACATGAACCTCAAGGATCATGTACTCACCAGCATTTTTACAGCTTAGTGCAATTAGTAACCATCCCAGCACTTTCTGATTTCAGTTTAAGATTTGATTCATTTAGCACTAGAATTTTTGAAGAGTCACTTATGTTCTTTGGAACAAAGCTTTGTAGATCTGCTACTTTATCAAGCCCAGGATGACTTACATTCACGATGTTATAGTCTTCTATAGTTTCTATAAGATAACCATCCTTGTATTGCCATTCTGAGGTGGCACTGAACGCATAGGTAAGTTCCGGAAGTTCCGAAGCGTTAATGGTCATTTCCCCAATTACGTTTGCCTTGCCGTTCCTGACGTAACTTACCTCAGCATCCATTTCCACATTCGTCCCATCTTTCTTATCTGAGGCTTGGCATTCCCATGTTCCATAAAGTCTAGATTCAACCGGTTTATGCTCTATGTTTTCAGAAGAAACACAACCAACAAGAGAAGCCAGAAAAAATAAAACAATACCCTTTATGTTACCCATATATACATAATCCTTTGTTGAGCATAAAAACTGCGACTAGTGACTTTGGGGCGGGATCGAGTGCTGCTTTACGTGAGAATTGCAGTGTTCAATGGAGGTGTTGCCTAGTTTATGGTCGCCTTGAGCTGAGTTGACACCTCGTTGACACCCAAAAACAACAAAGCCCGCACGAGGCGGGCTAAGTCCTTGATATTAATGGTGCCCGGAGGCGGAATCGAACCACCGACACGAGGATTTTCAATCCACTGCTCTACCGACTGAGCTATCCGGGCGACAACGGGGCGTTATTAAACCGGTTCGGAGCCCCCACGTCAAGAGCCGGGGCCCGAACTAGCCTTATTCTTCCGGAGGTACGAAGCCGTCAGCCTCGTCGGACTCCTCATTGTTGAAGAACGCCTCCATCTGCTCCTGCAGGTACTCCCGTGCCTTCGGGTCCAGCATGTTTAGGTGCTTCTCGTTGATCAGGCGGGTCTGGCGCGCCTGCCATTCCTCCCAGGCCTGCTTGGAGACGTTCTCGTAGATTTCCTGGCCCTTGGCGCCCGGCAGCGGCGCGAAGTCCAGGCCTTCCATGTCTTGCTGGTACTTGCGGCAGAAAACGGTTCGTGCCATTTGCGCGGCTCCTGGTTGCTTTGCGGATGCGCGGGGTTCAGCCCCGCATCATCTTGCGCAGCTTTTTCATGAATGTCTTCTTTTTCGGCGGATAGACACTGGGCTCGCCTTTCGGCCGTGTCTTGAAGCGGCGGTGTACCCAGAGGTACTGCTCAGGATAACGCCGGACCATCTTCTCAATCTCCTGGTTGAGACGGGTCGCGTTCTCCACCTCATCGTCGGTGGGGTAGTCCTCAAAGACCGGCGAGAAATGCACGCTGTAAACGCCATTACCGTCCCGGAACTGGCTCAGGAACAGCACCGTGGCGCCGGTCTCCCGGGCGATCCAGGCGGGCGTGGTGAGCGTGGCGGCCTGGACCCCGAAGAAGGGAGCGAAGACGCTGTAACGGGGGCCGAAATCCTGGTCGCAGCCGTACCAGACGATATTGCCTTCCTTGATGAAGTTGATCATCTGCCTCAGCTGGCGCTTGTTGAACGCCGCCCCGCTGAACTTGCGCCGGTTGCGCTCGATGACCGCATCAAACAGGGGGTTATTGTTGGGCCGGTACATGTGGTTGAAGTCGAACACGGCATCCGCGAAGGGCCCAGCAAAATCCAGAATGCTGAAATGGCCACCCAGCATGAGGATGCCCTTGCCACGACGGCGGGCTTCCTCGAGGTGCTCCTTGCCGTGCACCTCAAGACGCTCAATGTGGGGTTTCATGTTCCCCCACCAGGCCTTGGGGCTCTCAACGTAGCCCTTAGTGGTGGCGATGATGCTTTCACGGACCAGTTTCTCCCGCTCTTTCGCGGACATTTCCGGGAAGCACAGTGAGATGTTCGTGCGGGCAATCGTGCGCCGCTCCGCGCCGATCAGGTAACTCAGCCAGCCCAGGCCCCGTCCGATCGCCTGCAGTACCGGAAGTGGCAGATAGGCGAGCATGCGCAGAACCCCGATCAGGATCCAGGTTGGCCAGTAGCGTGGATGGAGGAAACGCCGGTAATAGTACTTGGGATCAATAGGACGCACGAGTCTGCTCTTATACCGCCAACTAACAGTGATTGGCCAGAATACCGATTCGATGGCAAACGGTGAAGCACATTGGGTACAATCCGCACTTCACCATTGCTCTGGTTTTACGTTCCAGCCCGCAACGGAGGACAATCCGATGACGACCTACGCCGTCTGCGCACTCTATCGGTTCGTGCGCCTGGACGACTACGAACAGCTGCGTGAGCCGCTGCGCCAGTTCCTGCTGGAACAGGGTATCCGCGGCACCCTGCTGCTGGCCCGCGAGGGCATCAACGGCACCGTGGCCGGCTCCCACGATGCAATCGCCGCTCTCAAGGCACGCCTGGCCGAGGACCCGCGCTTCGACGGAATCGACTACAAGGATTCCGAGACGGACATCCAGCCATTCAACCGCACCAAGGTGAAGCTCAAGCGCGAGATCGTCACCATGGGCATGGACGGTATCGACCCGAAGCAGTCCGCCGGCACCTACGTGAAGCCCCATGAATGGAACCAGCTGCTTCAGGACCCGGAAGTCACGGTGATCGACACCCGTAATGAGTACGAGGTGGAGGTCGGCACCTTCCAGAACGCCATCAACCCCGGCACCGAGGCCTTCCGCCAATTCCCGGAATACGCGGAAAAGAACCTGGACCCGCAGAAGCACCGCAAGATCGCGATGTTCTGCACCGGTGGCATTCGCTGCGAGAAGTCCACCGCCTATCTGAAGGAACAGGGCTTCGAGGAGGTCTATCACCTTGAAGGGGGCATCCTGCGCTACTTCGAGGAGATGCCGGAAGAGCAGTCACTGTGGAACGGCGAGTGTTTTGTCTTCGACGAGCGTGTGGCGGTGAACCAGAACCTGGAGCGCGGCCAGTACGACCAGTGCCACGCCTGCCGGCGCCCGATCACCGAGGACGATAAGCAGTCACCGAAATACCAGCAGGGCATCAGCTGCCCCAAGTGCTACGATTCGCTGACCGAGGAACAGATGGCGCGCTTCGCGGAGCGTGAACGCCAGATCCGACTGGCAAAGGAACGCGGCGAGGCCCACGTGGGCGCCGAGGCGGCGGAGGTCATCGAGCAACGCCGCCAGGCCAAGCGCGCCAGGGATGAGGCCGGGGAAGGCTCTAGCTGAGAGCCTTCCATGCGGCTTCGAGCCGGTCCAGCGCCTCGTTCAGGTCCGGCATGGGAATGTTGAGCGGCGGCGCGAAGCGCAGCACCGTGCCGCCGGCCACCAGAACCAGCACACCGGCTTCCAGCGCTGCCGAAACAAAGGCCTTGGTATTCTCATCGTAGGGGGCGGCCAGTTCCGCTCCCATCAGCAGCCCCCTGCCTCGTACATCACGGAATAATCCCGTCTCCTCAGCCATGGCCTCGAGCCAGTCAGACAGCCGCTGCTGGCGTTTAGGCACACCGTCCAGCACCTCTTTGGTGTTCACCAACTCCAGTACACGGCGGGCCACAGCGCAGGCCAGCGGATTCCCTCCGTAGGTGGTGCCATGAGTACCGACCGTGAAACTGGCCGCGATGTCTGCCCGCGTCAGCATCGCGGATATCGGAAAGCCGTTCCCCAGCGCCTTGGCCGTGGTCAGGATGTCCGGCTCCACATGGTAATCCTGGTAGGCATAGAGACGCCCGGTGCGGCCCACGCCACACTGGACCTCATCAAAGATCAGCAGCAGCCCGTTGTCATCACAGATCCGGCGAAGCTCGCGCAGGAACCCGTAATCCGCCGGGCGCACACCGCCCTCCCCCTGAACAGGCTCCACCACAATGGCGCAGGTCCTATCCGAGATCTGCTCCTTTACCGACGCCGCATCATTGAACGTCGCATGCCGGACCCCTTCCGGCCCCGGACGGAACCCATCCAGATACTTCGGCTGCCCGCCGACAGCCACGGTGAACAGCGTCCGCCCATGGAAACTGCCATCAAAGGCAATGATCTCGTGCCGGCCGTCCCCATGATGATCCCAGCTGTAACGGCGAGCCAGCTTGAACGCCGCCTCATTCGCCTCCGCCCCGGAGTTCGCAAAAAACGCCTTCTCCGCAAAGGTGTTCTCGCACAGATACTGCCCAAGCTGCAGCGCCGGCTCATTGGTCATGACATTGCTCACATGCCAGATCTTCCCCGCCTGCTCCTGCAGCGCCGCCATCACACCTGGATGCGAATGCCCCAGAGCCGTCACCGCAATCCCTCCGGCCAGATCAATGTACTCATTCCCTTCCTGATCCCAGACACGGGCCCCCTCACCGCTCACCGGAATCACATCACCGGGGGCGTAGGTGGGGACCATGACTTCATCGAAGGTGGCTCGATTTACGGAGGAATTACTCATTCAGTCAGCTCTTAGTTCGGAAAATGTCCACTCACAGCGAATTGCAGAACACTTGGATAGAGTGGTGTTGGGACTGCTTCCCGGGAAGCTCTGGAGCCAGGGATGGCGGAAGAGCAGCCTACAGGGATGTACTCGTGGCGTTTCCCGGGAAGCAGTCCCAACACCACTCCCCGGCAACCACACTTCAGTCCTGATAATCAGAGGGCCAAACAACCTCCGGCCGCGGCACCCAAGGGCACTCAATAACCCGCAACCGATGCGAGGGCGCCATCACATACTTCACCAGCAGCTTGTACGAATCCAGATCAAACGCCAGCGGCTCACGCCCCGGCTCCAGATCCCGCAGCTCCGCCTCACTGTGAACCGTCACAAGATGCGCCCAATTATAAAGCACATGGATATCCATTCTACCCATGGCCTCATTCTCCTCCACCACCCCGATCGCCCCCTCCCAGGGCCAGGTCGTCAACTGCATGCTGTGAAAGGCGATCTTCGTGCGCAGATTGTACCGGGTCACATCCTCCTCACCCTCACAGGCACCCCGGCACCGCCCCAACCGCCGCTGAAAGCACGGCCCAGGACCACTCTCAAGCCCCAGCAACCGGTTGCAAAGCTCATTCTTCTGGACAATCCCCTGGAGCGCCTTCTGCGCATCCTTCTTGGAGCGGAACAGCCCGTGGTACTGATCCAGATTCGAGGGGTCGATCCGCCAGCTCAGCTCCGCCCCCAGATAACCGGCCTCTGTCTCTGAAAGCGCAATGCTCACCAGCCGCTTGGCCGCCCTCGAGCGCCGGTTGTACAGCGGCTTGAGCGTCTTGATCTGGTGCAGTTCCAGCAACAGCGCGCCAAGCTCCCCGGCCGTCTCCGTCCAGTCTACCCGCCGCATGCTCTGGGAAAGCTGAACGCCCCGGCTGCTGTTGTGATCCCCGGAGAAATGGGACGCCACCCGCTGGCGAATATTGGTGCTCTTGCCCACGTACAGAAGTACGTCATTCTCACCATAGAAACGGTAGACTCCGGGCGTATCCGGCAGCTCGTCCAGGATGTCCGGCGAGATATGGGAGGGGATACTCGGGCGCTTCAGCAAAGCCTGGATCGTCTCCGCCACAGGCTCCACGCCCTGCTCAAACCGGATCCGCTCAAAGAACTGGAACATGGACGCCACATCGCCCATGGCCCGGTGCCGCGGCCCCGGATCCAGCCCGTGGCGTTCGATCAGGGCATCCATGTTGTGGCGCCGGTATTCCGGGTACAGCCGGCGGGAGAGTTTCACCGTGCACAGCACCGGCGCCGCAAAGGCCTTCCCCAGCCGCCGGAACTCCGCCTTGATGAAGCCGTAATCAAAGCGCGCGTTATGCGCCACGAAGACCGCATCACCCACCTTCTCACGGAAGATCTCCGCCACCTCGTCAAAACGCGGCGCATCCACCACCATGGCATTGGTGATGCCGGTCAGGGACTCGATGTAGTGCGGAATGGTCTGCTCCGGATTCACCAGCGTCTGCCATTCCTCTATGACCTCGCCGTCTTCCCAGAGACGCAGGCCAATCTCGGTGACGCGGTCACCCGAGGCACTTCCTCCCGTGGTCTCAAGATCGATAAAGGCAAGCTTCATAAGCCGACATCCTGATTCATATGCCCCGACCTACGTGATAGTCCCTGCGCAGGATCTTCCGGCTTCACTCTGCAACACCAACCTCACAGGTTGTCGAAACCATGAAGAGAACCGCATAACGTTATCCATAAAACCCATTTTGATAAAAATCACTGTTTATATATCCTAATGGTCATCCACTCAACCCGCAGGAGGACATTCCATGACCCTCAGAATCGGACAGACAGCACCGGACTTCACCGCCCAGACCACCGAAGGCCAGATCAACTTTCACGAGTGGATCGGCGACAGCTGGGCCATCATCTTCTCTCACCCGAAGGACTTCACACCGGTCTGCACCACCGAGCTGGGCTACATGGCCAAGCTGAAGCCCGAGTTCGACAAGCGCAACACCAAGATCATCGGCCTTTCCGTTGACCCGGTCGACAATCACGCCAGCTGGGCAAAGGACATCGAGGAAACCCAGGGTTGTGCACCGAACTACCCCATGATCGGTGACACCGACCTGAACGTTGCCCAGAAGTACGACATGCTGCCGGCGGACGAGGAAGGCGAAGCCGAAGGCCGCACACCGGCGGACAACGCCACCGTGCGCTCCGTGTTCATCATCGGGCCGGACAAGAAGATCAAGGCCATGCTCACCTACCCGATGACCTCCGGCCGGAACTTTGACGAAGTCCTGCGCCTGCTGGACTCCTGCCAGCTGACCGCCAAGGAAACCGTTGCCACGCCGGTTAACTGGAAGCACGGCGAAGACGTGATCATCCCGCCGAGCGTCAGCGACGAGGAAGCGCAGAAGAAGTACCCGGAAGGCTACGTCACGCACAAGCCTTACCTGCGGACGGTCAAGCAGCCGAAGTAACCAGTCCGGCGGCACGACACAAAAAACCCGGCTTACGAGCCGGGTTTTTTATTGAATACAAGCATCAAGCTAGCAAGGAGAGTGCGGCAGGGCTGGACGGGAAGCTCTGGAGCCATGGATGGCGGAAG
>NZ_CAJXMA010000103.1:0-9335 GCF_913056445.1 uncultured Halovibrio sp. | reverse complement strand
GTTGCCCTTAGACTGCTCACCAGGCGAACTGGTCGTGGATAACGGACTCTGGCTGACCTGCGGGGATGCCCTGGTTCCGGTAATGGTTCTGGCCGTCCCCGACGAAGGCGTGTTCAGCGGCGAACGTTTTGCTGAACTGTTCAAGGTGGAAAGCGGGGAATCCCTGAACGCTGGGTAGATCTTCTCAGCGAAGCAGCCGGGCCAGATCCAGCGACGGCCGGGGTTCCGTCACCACGGTCTGTTCAATCAGGGAATGTGTGCCGTCATCACGTCGCAGGATGGGATCGAGGTAGAAGTGCCCCTGTGGATTGGCCACACACAGCATCTCCAGCGGGCGTTCCCCCAGGGCCCGCTTGGCCACCACTGCCGTCTCACCGTTCCTGAGCTGCACGAGTGCACCGGGAGGGTGAACGGTCAGTGTGTTGTAGAGCGCCCTGTAGTGGGCCTTGTTCGGATCCTGCCGGGCCACATCCAGAAGGTAGCGCAGGGCGTCGTCCGTACGGTAGCGCTCACGATAAGCCCGGCGGGTAATCAATGCCACATAGCGTTCAGCCATGGCCAGGATACGCGCCGGCTGGCTGATGGCCTTCGCCCTGAGCCCGTTGGGGTAACCGGAGCCATCCCACTCCTCATGATGCTGGCGAATTGCCGTGATGATCGGCTCATCCGCAACACCGGCGGCCGCCAGCACCTCCGCGCTGCGCTCCGGATGCCGGCGGATGATGGCCCGCTGCTGGTCGGATAGTGTATTGCGCGAAGCATTCAACCGGTCCTGGAACGGCATCAACGCGATATTGGCGCTCAGCGCCGCAGCCACCAGCTGCTGGAGGGCCTCCTCCTCATAACCGAGCTCGCTCCCCACAAACCAGCACAGGAATGCGTAGAACAGCGTCTGCTCATGGACACTGGGCCTGGCGGCGTACACATGAATCAGCGCCAGACAGGCCTCGGGGTTGCTCATACCAGCCAGGCGCACCCGCTGAACCAGATCCATAAGCCGCTGGCGTGCGTCCTTCTGGCCACGTGCCAACGCATCCAAAGCACGCTCAAGGGAAACCAGCAGGAAACCATATTCGGCGAAGGGATCTATGGGGTTGAGCGAGTCCACCGCCGCCGCTTCAGAGATAAGAACCTCTTCCAGTCGCTCGGGTGGATGATAATAGCCCTGCGCCCGGAACCGCGCGCACTCCCCCTCTGTCTGGATCACATGCCCCTGGGGAGCAAGCTGTCGGTCCGAGGCGCTGTAAAGCGGCCACAGCAGCGGCCGCCCCACCTCAAGCAGATCCGGCGCAACCTGAACGGGCTGGCTCATCAAAACTGAATCCTTGTTCATCATTCCCGGGCGATGGCGTGAAGTCTAGCGCATGAAGACCGCACACGGCGACCCCGGAAAAGCGGCAAAAGCCTGCCAGAAAGCCGGCACATCTGCCGCAGAACCATCCCTATATGCCCCAGACCCTATCCATTTTTTATTTTATAAACAGAAGCCTGAAAATCATTCACCAGAATTGGCACACCCTTCGCTTAACCGGACTCAGCCGAATAATCTTTGATCGAACCAGGGCCGGCACCGGCAACACCCGGCCGGCAGAATAGAGGACGGAGGAAAAAGCCATGCCTCAGATCATCAATACCAACATCGCGTCCATCAACGCACAGCGCAATCTGGACCGAAGCCAGGAGGCAAACCAGACCGCGCTGGAGCGTCTGTCCTCTGGTCTGCGCATCAACAGTGCCGCGGATGACGCTGCCGGGCTGGCAATCTCGACACGGTTTGAATCCCAGACCCAGGGGCTCTCGGTCGGTATCCGTAACGCCAACGACGGCGTCTCGCTGGCCCAGACCGCGGAAGGGGCACTTGGCTCGATGACGGATAATCTGCAGCGTATCCGTGAACTCGCACTGCAATCCGCCAACGCCACTAACAGCGCTCAGGACAGGGAATCCCTCAATCAGGAGGTTCAGCAACTGAAAGCAGAGATCGGCAGGGTTTCCAAACAGACCAATTTCAATGGAACCAAACTGCTGGACGGATCCTTTGATGGCGCCACCTTCCAGATTGGTGCCAACCGGGGAGAAACCGTTGGTGTCAATATCCAGGGTGCAACCCTGGATAAGCTGGGGTCAGCCCAAACCGATGGCATAACCTCTTCTCCCTCAGATCAGGCATTAAGGGCCGGCGACCTTGTCATCAACGGCATCACTGTGGGTGGTTCCGTAGCCGCAGATGACGGCAAGTCGTTTGCCAACCAGAGCACTAGTGCCATCGCAAAAGCAGCGGCGGTCAACGAACGCAGCGATGAATCCGGTGTCCGGGCCGTAGTCAACGAAACATCCGTCACTGGCTCGGGCGTCGCCTCGGGGTCGGTTCCTACCTCACCCCAGGACATTACCATCAACGGCGAGACCATCACCCTGCCCGGTGGTGTCAGCGATGAACCCGAGTCCTTTCTCCGCTCGGTTACGGATACCATCAACAGTAAAAGCGGGCAGACGGGGGTAACGGCTACGTTCAATGACGACCCGTCGATTGGCATCAAGCTGACCGCGGAGGACGGCCAGAATATTACGATCGATGACGGCGATGGGGCGAATGATCTGGCCGCGCAGTACGGACTGCCTCCGACCGCTACTGATGGCGGCACCAACCAGGCATCGCGGACCTACACCGGCACCTACACGCTCATCTCAGAGGATGGAAGTGACATCGGACTGGAATCCGAGGGCGACATTTCCCGCTCAGGATTCCAGGCCGGGACCTACAGCGGCAGTAACAGTGGCGCCATCAGTAACGCCGTCAGCGGCGAAGCGCTTGAAGGCGATGACCTGACGATCAATGGCGTCACAATTGGCGGGAGCCTGAACAGCGACGATACCTCTTCCCCCGAAGAGACAAATCCGGCATCGAGCGCGGTAGCAAAAGCCGCTGCCATTAACCGTTCGAGCGATGCCACTGGCGTCACAGCGAAAGCCAACCCCACGGTGCTCACCGGCCAGACCATTGCTGAACCTGCAACCGGGGCCGGCGATACTGATGTAACGTTCGAAATCAACGGTGAGCCAATCACCGTGTCGGTTTCCGACGGCGCCAGTGCCTCAGAGCGGCAGGAGGCGGTTGTCAGCGCAATCCAGGAGAAGTCCGGTCGGACCGGCGTAACGGCTGAGGCATTTTCAACCGCTGGTGGGGATTCATTCAGACTGATCGCCGAGGAAGGGATCAATATCGCCGTCAGCGATTTTGATGGAACCGGCGGAACCACCGACTATGAGCCTGCCGACTTCGGTTTCGAGGCAGCTGCGACCAATGCACTTGGCAGCGGCGCGCAGATTAAACGATCTTCCGTTGCCCTGGAATCAGCCGGATCCATTGAAATAGGCACTCTGAGTGGTGATACGGCTGCCTCTGGCTTTGAGGCTGGCACTTACGGTGCCAATGAGTCAGGCCAGCTCATGCGGGACGTGGACATTTCAACAGTGGAAGGCGCCAACAAAGCCCTGACCGCAGTTGACAACGCCCTGAACCTGGTCAACCGCCAACGCGCCAACCTCGGTGCGGTTCAAAACCGATTCGAATCAACGATAGAGAACCAGGAGGTCGCCTCCGAAAACCTCAAGGCCGCCAATTCCCGGATCCGCGATGCGGACTTCGCTAAGGAAACTGCTGAACTGGCCCGAACGCAGACCCTGCAACAAGCTGGTCTGTCGATCCTGAGCCAGGCCAACCAGCAACCGCAGCAGGTTCTCCAGCTGCTCCAGGGCTAACCGCAAAACGACTGAACAACGAGATAGGGGATGATCATGCAGGCGCAGACCCAGCTGGAACAGGTAACCCGCGAACAGGAAGCGGCCATGGCCCGCCGCCTGCTTCAGGCGAATGAGCTCTACCGTTTTGCCAACAGCCCGGAGACAGAGCCGGCCATGCGCGGCCACGCCCGCCAGCAGGCGCGCGAGGCCCTGGATGTGGTTCTCGGTGCCCAGCCAGAACACCCGGAGGCCCTGAACCTCCTCGGCCGTGTCGCCATGGACGAGGGGCGCCTCGAGGAGGCCGGCGAAGTGTTGGGCCGGGCCCGGGTTGCAGCTCCGGATTCCGGCCAGGTTCTGGCCAACCTGGGCTATCTTGCGCTGATGCGTGAGGAGGCGGAACAGGCCGAAGCTCTGTTTGACGAAGCCCTGACCCATGAGCGCCAGTCCGCCCCTGCCTTCGCCGGTAAGGCCCATGCCCTGCGCCAGCAACAGCGCTTCGATCAGGCGTACCTGCACTACCGCACCCTGCTTGATCACGGCGCGGCCTGGGATTCCGTCTACGCCGGCATGCTCGAATGCGCTCGCCACCTGGACGTGCACCAGGCCGACAGCGCCCTTGCACAGGATGCCATCCGCCTCCTTTCCCACCCTGGCCTGCCCCACCAGGAACTGAGCCGCTTCGTCACCAACCTGCTGCGCCAGCAGTACGCGCAGGAAATGGCGCCGGGCGACTGGTTGCTGGATGCGGTTTGCGCGGACGAACTCCTGCTGCTGGCACTGGAAACCACACTGCTGGCGGACGCCGAGCTGGAAAGACTGATCACCCAGGCCCGCCGTGCCCTCCTGCTGGAGGTCCGCGACACCGGCGAGCTGTATGAATCCCGCCAGCGCCTGGCCATGGCGCTGAGCCGCTACGCCACGCGCACCGGTTTTGCCCAGGTGGTTTCCGAGGAAGAGGATGCCTTCATCCGGGAACTGGATGCCAACCTCAAGGTGGAACTGCGTGGCGACTTCCAGCCGGAGGAAGTCGCCGCTGGGCTAATCATCCGCAGCCTCTACGGCGCTCTCTTCCACCAGGGCTATGCCCAACACATCGGCCGTCTTGCGCTTGAGGACTGGCCGGAGGGCATGCAGCCACTGATGGCGGAGACCTATTACCACAAGGCCGAGGAAGAAGCCTACAAGCAGCAGTTCCAGGAGAAGCAGGATGAGCTGGCCCTGGCCCGCGCGGACCTGCCCCACGCCTGGCCCTGCTGGCATAACCTGCGCATCCACCATGAACAGCCACTCAAGCAGGAACTGGAACAGAGCCTGGGCATCGACACCAGCGCCTGGCCAGAGACTGTCCGCATTCTGGTAATCGGCGCCGGTTCCGGCCAGCACGCCATGGAACTGGCGAACTACTTCACGGACGTGGAGGTGGTCGCGGTGGATGAGAACCTGGCGGGTCTGGCCCACGGCAACCGTCTGGCGCAGGAGAAGGGCCTCAGCAACATCGTGTTCTGGCCCTATTCACTGGCCACGCGTTTCATCCAGGACGGCAACCAGGTGCAGATGGTGGAAATCCGCCAGCTGCCGTCAGAGGGCCATGACGGCACACCCATCAAGACGCTCGCCCAGCAGGCGCTGGGCAGCGGCGGGCTGCTGCACATCCACACCGGTGAGCACGGCGCCAGCCGCGTGGATGTGGCACTGCGCCGGATGATGGAGCGTCACAGACTGCAGCCGACCACGGAGACACTGCGGCGCCTGCGCCGGATGATCCTGAACAACCCGCAGCATGAGGCCTATCAGGAACTACTGAACGAGCCGGATTTCTACGCCACGGCCGGGTGCCGCAAGCGCTGGTTCTTCCCGGAGGACGGCAACCAGCTTCACGCGCTGATGGACAACCTCAGCAGTGAGGTGGACTGGAAGCTTCTGCGGGCCCGGGATACGGACGGGGCCAATCTGGCCACCGCGCCCGTGGTCCGCCAGCTCCAGGCCCAGGCGTTCGGTTCCGGCACCCAGAGCCTGGTCGGCCAGGGGCTGAGCCTGTACTTTCAGCGCAGGCGCTGAAAGCGCGCCCAGTCCTCGGGCTCGTCCACATCCCAGAGGGGCTCCAGGCATTCCACCTGGAGCCCTTTTTCGTGGAGAGCCGCCTGGGTCTGCGCCAGCGCCTGCTCACTGCCCCAGGCCGGCCCTTCAAGCATGCCCGGCACTGATCGCTTGGCACCGATCAGGACAAAGCCCCCGTCGTTCGAGGGGCCAATCACCACGTCCGCCGTCTCCAGTGTCTGCGCCGCCCTTCTGACGTAATCCGGCGTGACCGCCGGGCAGTCACTGCCCACGATCATGCCCGCACCGGCATGGGCAATGGCCTCGTCCAGCGCGTTGGCCATGCGCTCCCCGAGATCCGCGCCCTGCTGGACCCGTTGCGGAATGCCGCCCTTGCGCAGGCGCAGGAGAATGCCTTCAGCCTCAATGGGGGTCTCCGTCAGTTCCCGGTCCCACCAGAATGTGAGCGGGTAACCACTGTCCATCAGGTTCTTCAGAACCGTATCGGTGAGCACTAGATGGGCTTCCAGTGCCTTGCGCTCTCCCAGCTCGGCGGCAAGGCGGGTTTTGACCTGGCCCTTCTGGGGCCATTTGGCGAACTGCATCAACGCAGGTGGGTGCTGCATTATTATTGTTCCCTGTTCCGCTCCATGTCAGCTGCGATAGCGCCGGGCCAGCTCCTTCGGATCCACTCCCCGCCAGTAGGCCCAGCGCAGACGCCACATGAGTACGATGGTACGCCAGGGACCGTTCACCTCCCAGCGACGGCTGTCCGTGATTACCGAAGCCCGAATGCAGTAGGGGCGGGTGTAGCGCCGCAGTGTTTTACTCAACGCTACGTCCTCCATCAGCGGAATGGGTTCGTACCCGCCCACCCGTTCGAACAGGCTGCGGCGCACGACAATGGCCTGATCTCCGGTCGCAACGCCGGTCAGCCGCGAGCGCTGGTTCATGAACCAGGCGATCACTCGGAACAGCGGGCGGTTGCCGGAAAGGCGCACATCAAAACGCCCCCAGAGCCGATCACTGGCGGCGAATCGCTCCAGCCACTGCAGCGCATTGGCAGGGAGCCGGGTGTCCGCATGCAGGAACAGCAGCAGCTCACCGGTAGCCGCTGACGCCCCAGCGTTCATCTGGTTCGCACGCCCTCGGGGAGCGCTAATCCACCGGTCGAAGCGATCGCCAGCCGCCTCGTGGGTACCGTCCTCACTGCCCCCATCCGCCAGGATCACCTCACAGCCAGCGACCCGGAGCGGCTGCAGTGCGGCCAGTGTGGCCCCGATGCCCGCGGCTTCATTGAGCACCGGCATAATGATGGAAATCCGCAAGCTTACCCCCGGAAACGGACGAAAAGAGGGGCAGTCTAGGCCGGCCCGGTCACCACCGGCAACAACATGATTTGATGCCGGATGCAGAGCCCGCTACCATACGCACCTCTCCGCCCCTGTAGCTCAGCAGGATAGAGCGACGCCCTCCTAAGGCGTAGGTCGCAGGTTCGAATCCTGCCGGGGGCACCATATTCTGGCCTGAATCCTGCATACCCCTGCCCGTGAACGACGGAAAACCGGCAAACCTCTGCCAGGAGTGAACCGATCATGGGTATTCTGGATGCGGCACTGAACTTCGGGGCCCGGGCCATTCAGGGCACTGAGACCAGCGGGGCGCAGCAGAAAGCACCGCAGCAGGCCCCTGGGAGCGAGCCCGCGCCGGCCAAGACGGCGACCTCCATTGCCGACGAACGCGTGACGCTGCAAGACCGTGGTGGCAGCAATGTCAGCCTGGCGGATCTGCCCATGCAGGAGTTCAAGAATGCTGTGGCGCGGGACAGTGGTTTTGTGAAGGAAACCATCGGCACCAAGCTTCAGGAGCTGGAGGTGGATCTTGGCACCCGGATGGCGGTGCGGCGCAACAATCTGGGGGACATCGAGATGGAAGCCCAGATTCCCCAGGAGACCCGGGACCGCATCGAGAACGACCTCAACCAGAACCGGGCCTTCAAGGCCGCTTTCAACCGCCTGAGCACCAACCAGCCCACGGTGGAGTATCTGGAGAACGTCTCACGCATCTCCCAGGCCTACGGGGAAGGCAATTCCATGCTGGAGAGTCTTGTAAGCGAAAGCCCGGAGAACAACCGCCTCCAGGACATTGCCCACCGCTACCAGGAACTGCGCAAGCAGGTCATGACCGATGAATCCGGCCAGGGTCAGGATCCGGCGGCCGGCTTCGAGATCCGCTTCAACCAGCCGGCCTGACCGGCTTCATTCCTACTGGAACGGCGTAACGTCGCCCTTGCCCTCACGCAGCAGCACGGGTACGTCACCACACAGGTCCACAACCGTGGTCGGCTCGCGCCCGCAGTAACCGCCCTCGATCACCAGATCCACGTGGTGCTCCAGGCGGTCACGGATCTCCTCGGCATCACTCATGGGCCACTCGTCACCCGGCATCAGCAGGGTTGAGCTCATGATGGGTTCGCCCATCTCCGCCACCAGTGCCTCCACAATGCGGTTATCCGGCACGCGGATGCCGATCTGGCGGCGTTTGGGATGCAGCAGCCGGCGCGGCACCTCACTGGTGGCGTCCATGATCCAGGTATAGGGGCCCGGCGTGTGGGACTTGAGCAGCCGGAACTGGACGTTGTCCACCTTGGCGTAGGGGCCGATGTCCGACAGGTCCTTACACACCAGGGTGAAGTTGTGCTTGTCGTCCAGGTTGCGCAGCCACTTGATGCGTTCAGCCGCTTTTTTCTCGCCCAACGCGCAGCCGAACGCGTAGGCGGAATCCGTGGGGTAGGCGATCACGCCGCCCTGTTTCAGGATCTCCACGGCCTGGCGCACCAGCCGGGGTTGCGGGGTCTCCGGATGGATCTCAAAGAACTGGCTCATTGGCGCCTCCTCAGCCGGCCTGGGAACCGCCCATGCAGGGCGGGGACTCAGGCGCCCCACTCTCGCGGGACTGCCATTCGTCCGGAGTGTAGAGATGCAGCGTGAGCGCGTGGACCCCCTGTTTCAGCGGCTCATCCAGCGCGCCATAGACGGCCTGATGGCGACCCACGCGGCGTTTGCCCTCAAACGCACCCGCCACCATCACCACCTTGAAGTGGGTCTCGGAGTTGGGCGGCACCGCGTGCTGATGGCTTTCGTTCTCCACCGAAAGCACTTCAGGGCTGAAATGCTCCGTCAGGAGAGCCTCGATCTGGGAATGCAGCGACATGCCACCTCCGGCGTCCGCGGATTCGTTACAATGCGCAGTCGAGTCTAGCACAGCGTCCGGCAGGAGCCCGAATGCGCCTCTATATTGCGGAAAAGCCCTCACTGGCCCGCGCCATTGCCACCGCCATCACCAACAGCCCCCAGCGCCGGCAGGGCTACCTGGACTGTGGCGGCGGGGTATACGTGAGCTGGTGCGTGGGTCACCTGCTGGAGCCCATTGAACCCGGGGATTACCGCCCGGAATGGCGGCGCTGGCGCATGGAGCTGCTGCCCATGATCCCGGAGGACTGGCAGCGCCGCCCCAAAGAGGATGTGCGCGACCAGCTGACGGGGCTTGAAAGG
>NZ_CAJXMA010000102.1:0-9363 GCF_913056445.1 uncultured Halovibrio sp. | reverse complement strand
CGGCCTTCCCCGACACGCTGGGCGATGGTGGTCTGATCGCGGTCGCCCAGGGTGTCATGAGTCAGTTCCACCTGGAGCCGTTCCCAGTTCCGCTGCTTCGGGGACTCAAGCAATATGTTAAGGCGCTCACCGTCGGTGAAGCTGACTTTGCCCGTCAGGTCCAGATTGGCGGCCTTGATATCCCGCGAAAGCTCGCGGTTGATACCCATGCCCTCATCGTAATAGTCATCCTCTACCATCGAGACATGCTGCTCCATGGAAAACAGAATCAGAAAGATGCTCCAGAGGATGGTGATCCCAGGGATCGCGATAAGGACCCACGGCCAGGGCTCGCGGTACCAGGGGCGCTTGGTGTCGTCGTCTGTCATGGTGGTTCCGGCGTTGTTCAGGGTCTGGGGCCGATGAAGGGGGTCTCAGCGCTGTTGCGCGCTTCGGAGCCCTCGGCGATGACTTCAAAGGTGACGGGCGTACTCATTCCCTCAAGCTCACGCTGCGGGATTCTCACCACTGCCGGAAGAGAGCGCGTGTCCAGTGGCCCGAGCTCCATGGCGATGGGCTCGAGCAGATGGGTGCCCTCGGGACCGGCAACCCGCACGCTGAGTTCGCGTGTCTGATTGGTGCGGTTGCTCAACTTGAGGCTGTAGGAGTTCTCGATGGTTGCGTTGGGGCCGGTTTGGTAGAGCCCTCCCCGGTCGCGGGTGACCTC
This sequence comes from uncultured Halovibrio sp., assembly GCF_913056445.1. Lineage (NCBI taxonomy): Bacteria > Pseudomonadati > Pseudomonadota > Gammaproteobacteria > Oceanospirillales > Halomonadaceae > Halovibrio > uncultured Halovibrio sp. The sequence goes on along the minus strand of NZ_CAJXMA010000102.1, from coordinate 8,657 downwards.
GATGTCCAGCGTGTCACGCTGCATCAGAAGGACGGCCATGGTTCCAAGCAGAAGTGCCATGGCCACTCCGTACCCAAGAGTCCGGGGCTGGAAACGGCGGCGGGGCTGGCCTTCAACTTCCCGCTCCGTCGCGTACCGGATCAGGCCACGGTCATAGCCCATACGGTCCATAACCTGGTTGCAGGCATCAACGCAGAGGCCACAGTCGAGGCATTCGTACTGCATGCCATTGCGGATATCAATACCGGTGGGGCATACCTGCACGCAGATGCTGCAGTCGATGCAGTCACCAAGACCCGCCTCAGCGCGGTCTGTATCTTTGCGCCTGGGACCTCGGGGCTCGCCCCGGTTGGCATCATAGGTGACTGTCCGCGTGTCCGGAGAGAACATGACGCTCTGGAAACGGGCGTAAGGGCAGACGTAGAGGCAGACTTTCTCACGCATCCAGCCTGCGTTGAGGTAGGTGGCCACCGAAAAGAAGCCAATCCAGAAAACGGCCCAGCCAGTGGTGACGCTGAAGGTGAACAGATCCGGCACCAGTTCGCGGATGGGGTAGAAGTAGCCGACGAAAGTAACACCGGTCCAGAACCCTATCCCCAGCCAGAGGGCGTGCTTTAGGACCTTACGTGGCAGCCACTGGCTCAGTGACCCCTTTCGGTCAAGCTTCATGCGCTGGTTTCGGCTGCCTTCCACCTTCTCTTCGACCCACATGAAGATAAAGGTCCAGGCGGTCTGGGGGCAGGTGAACCCGCACCATATACGGCCAAAAAGCGTGGTGACGAAGAACAGCCCGAACGCGGCGATAATAAGGAGCAGCGTCAGGATGAAGAAGTCCTGGGGCCAGAAGGTGGTCCCCAGGAGATGGAACTGGCGTTCCGGCAGATCAAAGTGGACCAATGGCCGCCCGTTGATCTGGATCCAGCAAGCAGCGAAGTACAGACCCATGAGCGTCCAGAGAGTGACGGTCCGCAGCTTCTGGTAGAAACCGGTGGTGCTGCGGACGTAGATCCGGTCCGGGTTGGGCCCGGCGTCAACCTGGCGTACGGGTATGTCGCTCATTCCGCTCCTTTCTCGCGATGCTGGCCGGAGAGCCGGTAAACATAGGCGGCCATGAGGTGGATCTGGTCCTCGGACAGCTGCTTCTGGGCCGGCATATGACCGTTACGACCATACTGGAGGGTCTCCATGATGGTGCCACGATCGCCGCCATAGAGCCAGGTGTCGTTGGTCAGGTTGGGGGCGCCCATGTTCTGGTTGCCCTTCGCATTCTGACCGTGGCACGTGGAGCAGGCCTGGGCGAAAAGTGGTTTGCCCCGTTCCGCGGCTGCTTCATTCACGTCACTGCGGTCATTGAGCGAAAGCACATATTCGGTAATGTCGCCGAGCTGATCATTGCTCAGGTTCGGGTTGATGCCGCGTGCTGGCATGTTCGCCTGACGACCATTGGTCAGGGTGTGCTTGATGGCATCCACACTGCCGCCCCAGATCCAGTTATCGTCGGTGAGGTTGGGGAAACCATAGCCGCCGCGCCCGGCGGAGCCGTGACAGGTGGCGCAGTTGTTGGAGAACAGACGCTGGGCTGCCTGCATGGCCTCACCATTATGCGCCAGCTCCGGTGCGGGAGTGTCGGCGTACTGGGCGAAAAGCGGTCCGTATTTCTCGCGTGCCGCTTCCATCTCACGCTCCCATGCTTCGGTCTGGCTCCAGCCAAGGAGACCCTGGTAGTTGCCCAGTCCTGGATACAGCGCCAGATAGAGCAGGGAGAACAGGATCAGCCCGATGAACATCCAGTACCACCATTTCGGCAGCGGGTTGTCCAGCTCTTCGATCCCATCGACTTCATGGCCCACGCTGCGGTTCTCCACGCGGTCGGAAGGCTGGTTCCGGCGTACGATCCAGACCAGCCACCAGCACCCAAGGACCACAATCAGGATCAGCGCGCTGATCCAAATGCTCCAGAAACTACTCATCGTGGTTGTCTCTCCGTTGCTGTTCGATGGTGCGCGCTTCCATGTCCTCGTCCTCGAAAACCAGGTGCGCGGCCTGTTCGTTTTCCCGTTGCCGGGAAGGGCTGAAGGCCCAGATGCAGATCCCCACAAAGAGAGCAATCATCAGCAGCGTATGAATGCCCTTGAACTGACTGAGCAACGTTTCCCACGGCATGTTGTTACCTCTGCTCCGGTATAGCGGTGCCCAATTGCTGCAGATACGCGATCAGCGCCTGGATCTCAAAAGTCCCGCGGACGTTCTCCTCAGCGTTTGCGATCTGCTCATCGGTGTAGGGAACGCCCAGTGTGCGCAGGGCCCGCATCTTGGTTGCGGTCTGGGTTGGGTCCACCTTCTGTTCGAAAAGCCAGGGATAGGCCGGCATGTTGGATTCCGGAACCACCATCCGCGGGTCATAGAAGTGGAGGCGGTGCCAGGCATCCGAATAGCGACCGCCCACGCGGGCCAGATCCGGCCCTGTGCGCTTGGAGCCCCACAGGAAGGGATGGTCGTAGACGTGCTCACCAGCCACTGAGTAGTGGCCGTAACGCTCCGTCTCCGCGCGGAAAGGCCGTACCTTCTGGGTATGGCACACGTGGCAGCCCTCACGGATGTAGATGTCACGGCCTTCAAGCTCAACAGCGCTCAGGGGCTCAAGCCCCTCAACGGGTTCGTTGACCTGAGAGTCGAAGAACAGGGGAACGATCTCCGCCAACCCGCCGAGGCTGACCACCACAATGATCAGCCCGACCATCAGGCCAAGGTTTTTCTCAACTTTCTCGTGGCTCATGCGTTCGCTCCCTGCACTGCGTCAGTGGAATCATCAAGGGCGCCGGTTTCACTCTGGCCAACAGTCCGCCAGACGTTGTAGGCCATTACCAGCATGCCGGCCAGGAAGAAGGCGCCGCCGATGAAGCGCACAACATAACCGGGATAGCTGGCCTCAACCGCTTCTACGAAGCTGTAGGTGAGGGTGCCATCATCGTTCACGGCACGCCACATCAAGCCCTGCAGCAGGCCGTTGATCCACATGGAGACGGTGTAGAGCACCACGCCGATTGTTGCGAGCCAGAAGTGCAGGTTGATCAGCGGGATGCTGAACATGCTCTTGAGCCCGTACAGGCGCGGGAACAGGTGATAGAGCGCACCAAAGCTGATCATGGCAACCCAGCCCAGAGCTCCGGAGTGCACATGACCCACGGTCCAGTCCGTGCTGTGGGACAGGGCGTTGACCGTACGGATCGACATCAGCGGGCCCTCGAAGGTGGCCATGCCGTAGAAGGAAACCGCCACGATCAGGAAGCGCAGGATGGGGTCAGTGCGCAGCTTGTACCAGGCGCCGGACAGGGTCATGATGCCATTGATCATGCCACCCCAGCTTGGAGCCAGCAGGATCAGGGACATGACCATGGAAGCGGTCTGGGCCCACTCCGGAAGCGGGCTGTAATGCAGGTGGTGGCCACCGGCCCAGACGTAGGTCGCGATCAGTGCCCAGAAGTGCACGATCGAGAGCCGGTAGGAATAGATGGGCCGGTTGGCCTGCTTGGGCACAAAGTAGTACATCAGGCCCAGGAAACCCGCCGTCAGGTAGAAACCCACCGCGTTATGGCCGTACCACCACTGCACCATGGCATCAATGGTTCCGGGGTAGATCGAATAGGATTCGAACCAGCCGACCGGGATGGCCAGATTGTTGACCACGTGCAGGATAGCGATGGTGATGATGAAGGCGCCGTAGAACCAGTTGGCCACATAGATGTGCTTGACCCGGCGCCGTGCGATAGTGCCGAAGAACACGTAGGCGTAAGTCAGCCAGACCACCGCGATCAGGATATTGATGGGCCACTCGGGCTCAGCATATTCCTTGGTGGTGGTGTAGCCCAGTGGCAGCGTGATAGCGACCAGAACGATCACCACTTGCCAGCCCCAGAAGGTGAAAGCGGCGGCCTGATCGGAGATCACCCGTGCCTGGGAAGTGCGCTGCACCACATAGTAGGAGGTGGCAAAGAGGGCACTGCCGGCAAAGGCAAAGATGACCGCATTGGTGTGCAGTGGGCGCAGGCGCCCAAAGCTTGTCCAGGGCAGGTCAAAGTTCAGTTGGGGAAGGAACATCTGGGCAGCGATGAACACGCCCAGACCCATTCCGACGATACCCCATACCACGGCGGCTATGGCAAACTGCCTGACCACCCGGTAGTTATAGGTTTCCGCGGACGTCTGTGTTTCCATGTTCGGCTCTTCCGGGACTGTTTGGAGGGTATGCGCAGCGTAGGCAACGCAGCGCTGGTGCTCAATGATATATGTCAAAACCTTAATGCGGTAGTGCCTTTGGATATACTCTTTAATGGCGAACAGGGGCCGGTTCTGGTTCTCGCCCACGGATCCGGCGCACCTGCTGATTCCGTGCCCATGGAGCGGCTTGCCACCGCGCTGGCGGCGGCAGGCTTCCGTGTCCGACGATTCGAGTTTCCGTTCATGGCGCAGCGTCGTACCACCGGCAAGCGACGTCCACCGGATCGTCCTCCCGTTCTGCTCCAGGTCTGGAGAGAAGTCATCGAAGAGGTTGGGCGCCGCGAGCCGGATGCGGACCACCTCTGGATCGGTGGGCGATCGCTGGGGGGCCGTACGGCCTCCATGCTGCTGACGCCGGAGCAGCGTCCGGAACCCGTGTCCGGAGCCCTGGTGTTCGGCTACCCCTTCCATCCGCCACGCAGGCCCGAACAGTGGCGGACGGATCACTTCGCGGAACTTGAGCGGCCCCTTTGGATCGCGCATGGGGAGCGCGATCCCTTCGGGAAGCGAAGCGAGCTGGAGCCACGCATGCCATTTCCCGGACCGGTCCATCTGGAGTGGGTGGCCGATGGAGACCATGAGCTTATGCCCACACGCCGCAGCGGCCTGGATCCGGAGCGGGTTCTGGCGACAGCCGCGGAGAGTGCGCGGGCTTTCGTGAAGGCAACGGAGACGGACAGGTAATGACTGAAACAGGTGTGATCCGGGCGCTGTGCCGGCCCGGCTTTGAGGCGGATGCGGGGCAGGAACTGGTCAGCCGCGCCGCAGAGGTTGGCGGTTATGGTTTCTTTGTCCCGGAAGCCGCCGGCTGGATACGCTTTGAGCTGCCCGGTCAGGCCGCGGAACCGGTCATGCGGGCGGTGTCGTTGCGCAACCTGGTCTTCGTGCGGGACTGGTATTCCGGCATCGGTGTAGTGGATCCGCTGCCTGGCGAGGACCGTGTTGGTGCCGTTCTCGAGGGGCTGCGTGATGCCGGAGAGAGCGGGCCCTTCGGGCGTGTGGATGTGCATGTGCCCCTGGGGGAGACTGAAGAGGCGTTACCGCGCTTTGCCCGCAAGTGGACCAGCCCACTGGCGAAAGCGCTGCGCGGCGCGGGCATCCTGCAGGGGAACCCTGATGGGGATGCGGGTGCACCGGGTCTGGAAATCCTGCTCCCGGATTTCAGTCGGGCCCTGCTCGCCCGCCGGGATCCAGCCCTGTCATCGGCCTTTCATGAAGGCGTCCCGCGCCTTCGGATGCCGGGTACGGCCCCCAGCCGCTCAACGCTGAAACTGGAGGAGGCTTTTCACCGGTTTTTCACCACGGATGAGCGCGAGCGTCTGCTGCGGCATGGCATGACGGCGGTGGATCTGGGCGCCGCTCCGGGTGGGTGGACGTGGCAGCTGGTGCAGCGTGGGCTGGCCGTGACCGCGGTGGACAACGGGCCCATGGACGAGGCGTTGATGGCCTCCGGGCTGGTGACCCACAGGACGGAGGATGCCTTCAGCTGGCGGCCGTCGCATCCGGTGGACTGGCTGGTCTGCGATATTGTGGATCGGCCTGCCCGGGTCGTGGAGCTGATGGCGGAGTGGCTTGAGAACCGGCTGTGCCGGCTGGCGGTGTTCAACCTGAAGCTGCCCATGAAGCAGCGCTGGGCGTGCTGGCAGGAATACAGGGCGCGCCTGGAGGAAAGCATCGCCGCCAGCGGCGCGGACCTGACGGTCAGAGCCGCTCACCTGTATCACGACCGGGAGGAGATCACCTGCTGTGTGGCGCCGCTCACACGTTCCCGGTAGGGACTGCGTATTCCAGCACCGTGATGCGCTCATCGGACTCCAGCAGCGGCCGGATACGATTGATCTTCTCCCGGCGCTCCGTGGAATCGTACCAGCGGTACCAGTCCGCGGTTGAGCGCCAGGTTGAGAGGATCACCCGGTGACGGGAATTGTACTCATCCTTGAGGGATTCGCCGGAAATGAACCCGGGAATCTCAACAGCGTTGCGCAGGGCCTGGCGGGCCTGGGCATCATAGGTGCTCTCCATGGCTTCAGCGATATAGCGCTCGATGATGACACGGATCATGGTTGTTCTCTCCCCGAAAGCTCCCTGTTACTCATGCGGTTACCTTTGAATATGGTATCCTTACCCTAATTCTGGCAGAAAATTCGGAAAACGCGTGTACGGAGGTTCCGCCATTGACCCGGGAGTACGATGCAACCCTTGATGCCACCGGTCTGGTCTGCCCGGAGCCGGTCATGATGCTGCATAACCGCATTGCGGATGTGCCGGTTAACGGGGTGCTGCGGGTGATCGCCACGGATCCGTCCACGCAGCGTGACATTCCGCGTTTCTGCCAGTTTCTCGGCCATCGTCTGGTCGAGGAGGAAGCTGGCGACGAGCAGTATACCTACTGGATCGAGCGCACCGTCTGAACGGCGTCAGCGTCGCATGTTCAGGAGCCCAGCCCCGACGATGAACACGCAGCCGATGGCCTGGTTGAGGGTGAACGGTTCCGACCAGATCAGCCAGCCCAGAAGCGCCGCAAAAACCACCGACGAATAGGTGAACTGGCCGATACGGCCAGCCGGCGCAATGCGGTAGGCGGTCGTGATCAGCATCTGCGCGGCCGTGGCGCAGGCAGCGATGGAAACCAGCCCGAGCCACTGCCACAGGGTGGGCCAGGTCCAGTTCAGCAGGGCAGCCGGCGTCGAGACCGTGGTTGCCACGATGCCGAAGTAGACCACGATGCGCGCACTGGGCTCGCGCGTGCCCATGCGGCGGATCGCGACCTTGGCCGTGCCACCCAGAACCGCCCCCGAGACCCCCGCCGTCACGAAGAGTACGTCCTGCATGCCGGCATGACCGGGCTGCAGCAGGACCACCACCCCGCAGAATCCCAGCACAATGGTCATCAGGGCCCAGAGTGAGGTGCGTTCTCCCAGCCATAGGAAGGCGATCAGCGGGATGAAGAAGGGCGATGTGAGCTTGAGCAGAACCGCCTCGGTCAGCGCCAGTCCCCCCAGGCTGAAGAAGTAGCAGTACATGGCGGAGACGCCCACCACACCCCGGACCACATGAAAGCGCAGGTTGGTTGTGCGCAGGCAGTCCGGCCCCTGGCGCCACAGCATGATGGGCAGAATGATGCTGAGCCCCAGGGCGTTGCGCGCAAACACCAGCATGGTGTTGTCGAGTTCCGGGGCCAGTGCCTTGACCTGTGCTCCCATCAGGGCGAGCAGGAGTTCGCCGGCAAGAACACAGGCGGCGCCCTGGTGCAGGGGCGATCGCAGGCTGAAACCGGCCACGCTCAGACGCCTGTCCGCTCGCGGACACGCTCAAGGTGCTCGAGGAACTCGTCCTGGTCCATTTCGCCAAGGATGCGCGCCTGCTTGAGCTCCTCTCCCTGGGCGTTGAAGAACAGCAGGGTGGGCGGCCCGAAAAGGTTGAAACGGTCGAGCAGGGCCTGGTCGGCGGCCGTGTTCTCCGTTACATCCACCTGGAGGCGCTCGAAGCCCTTCATGGCTTCCAGGACCGGCTCGGTGTCGAATACCTGACGTTCCATCACCTTGCAGCTGATGCACCAGTCCGCGTAGAAATCCAGGATCACCGGCTTGCCGGCCTCGGCTGCCCGTTCCAGACGGGCTTCGATGCGATCAGCGTCGACGATCCGCTCAAAGGGTTCTTCCGGTAGCCCGGAGGCGCCATTTCCGGACCCGGCACGGAAGGGCTCAAGGGGCCGCAGAGGGTCACCGGCCCCGGCCATGGCCCCGGCCAGAAGCATGGCGGCCACCAGCACCAGTACCACGCCGATGCCCTTGCGGGTGCGTGGCCAGCCTTCGCCCAGGGGTTCAAAAGCGCCCAGCTGGACCCCGGTGACCGCCAGCAGGAGGGCCCAGAGCACCAGTGTGGCCGGGCCGGGGATCACCCGTTCCAGCAGCCAGATGGCGACGGCCAGCATGAGGATGCCGAAAGCCGCCTTGATGCGGTTCATCCAGGGGCCGGGCTGCGGCATGAAGCGCCGTCCCCCGGTACCCACCAGAATCAGTGGCGTACCCATGCCCAGCGCCAGGGCAAAGAGCGCAAGTCCGCCCATGGCCGCATTCTGGGTGGCACTCAGATAGACCAGGGCGGCGGCCAGCGGTGCCGTGACGCAGGGGGAGACAATCAGGGCGGAGAGAGCGCCTATGCCCGCCACGCCGGCGACATTACCACCGCTGAGGCGCTCACTCTGGCGCGTGAGGCGGTTCATGACGCGCTCCGGAAGGCGGATCTCGAAAACGCCGAACATGGCCAGTGCCAGCAGCGTGAACAGCCCGGCAAAGAGGGCCAGAACCCAGGGGGCCTGGAGATGGGCCTGGATGTTGAAGGAGGCACCGAGCAGGCCCACCAGCACGCCCGCCGCG
>NZ_CAJXMA010000101.1:0-9443 GCF_913056445.1 uncultured Halovibrio sp. | reverse complement strand
CAATGGGTGCAGAGGCGTATGCGATCGGTGAGCGGTCCCCGTTCCAGCCAGCCCTGTTCCATCATAAGCTGGAGCCAGACCATCTCATTGACCGGCTCGTTGTCGGCGAACGCACTCAGCAGGGGGTAGTAGTAGAACTGGGCATGATGCGGGTGGCGTACTGGCTTGAGGCGCCCTTCCGGGCGGGTCCAGAGCCAGGCAAGCACGTACTCGTCGAAGCGTTCCGGGTAGCGACCCCGGTTGAACTCTGAGAGTCTCTGGTGCCATTTGCGCCAGGCTTCGGTAATGGCGTTCGGATCTGTTGGAATCGACCCGTCACTGAGTTCCGGTGCGTTACCGGTCCGGTCCCGTCCGGCGTAGATCAGTGTCAGGTGGTAGCGGGCATCGCAGCGGAGCAGAAAGACCACGTCTGCAGCGTCAGCAGCGTCCAGATCCACGAGCACCACATCATATTCGCCCTGCTCGCGGAGCTCATTCAGGCTGCTGGCATAGTGCCAGCGGGACTCGGAGAAGGACCCAGGATCCCGGGTGAGACATCCAATGCTGGGTGACTGCATGCGCGACTTCCTACTGCCTGCGGCGACGTTACGACACTTAATACGTCAGGCTAGGCTTAATGGTTCAGTCCCGCAACTATAAGGTAAGACAGGTTTATGCCCCGAAGCGCTGGAGGGTCCGGCGTACGCCGCCCGCCCAGGGACCACCGAAGAGGTTGAGGTGGTTGAGTTCATGGTAGAGGTTATAAAGGGGCGCGCGCTCTTGCCAGTCGGAATCAACCGGACTGTTCGCCAGATAGGCTTCGTAGAACCCCGGTGGCTGACTGCCGAACATCGTGGTCATGGCGAGGTCTGCCTCGGCCCAGCCATAGTGGGTCGCCGGGTCGATCAGTACCGGTTCGCCGCCGGGGCCGCAGTGGATGTTGCCGGACCACAGGTCGCCGTGGATCAGGCTGGCGGGCTGTTCTGGAATCCAGCGGTCGAGCCGGCCAGCGACCCATTCGAGTTTCTTGACATCAGCCCGCTCAAGACGACCGCTGTCCTGAGCCATGCGGCCCTGGTGCAGAAGACGCGCCTCGGCAAAGAAACGGAAGCCGTCCTGCATGCGGGGGTTGGGCTGGGGCGTGAGCCCGCAGAAGTTGTCCCGCCCGAAACCGAACTCCCCGGCGGTAACGCTGTGCAGTTGCGCCAGTTGTTCCCCGAGCTGCCGGGCGAAGTCCTGGCCGGGGCGGCCATCCAGCCATTCCAGAATCAGCCCCTCCTCTGCGACCGCGACCACCGCGGGAATGCGCACGGCATTCGCGTTGCCCAGTGCCTGCAACCCGGCCGCTTCCGCCTCGAAAAAGCCGGCCGGTGGTGAGGGGTGAGTCTTGAGAAACAGCATCCGACCGTCTTCGAGCGTCAGCCGGGCGGCATCGTTGATGCTGCCCCCGCCGACTGGCTGGGCGGTGGCAATCGGGCTGTCGATCTGTGCTGCGAGGCTCTCGGGGATGCGGGCCATGGTCACTCGTCGTCGGTTTGTGCTCTGGCGCGCATTGTTTCATGGCGGCGGGCCAGATGTTCAAGCACCTTCGAGGCGGCCACGAAGCCGAAGGTGCCGGTCACGAAACTGGCGGCGCCAAAGCCCGTGCTGCAGTCCAACCGGGTTGGGCCGTCACCGGGCTTTTCATGGGTAGTGCCGCCCTCCGGCGTGGGGTAGGTGAGCTGTTCCTCGGAATAGATGGCGGGGATAGTAAAGCGCCGCTTCGGGTTGCGTGGGAAGCCGTATTCACGGCGGAGCAGGTTCCGTACCTTGGCCAGCAACGGGTCCTGGGTGGTGCGACTCAGGTCGGCCACGCGGATTCGGGTTGGGTCCATCTGTCCCCCAGCGCCCCCGGCGCAGATCACCCATTGTTTGCGCCGGCGGCAGTGGGCCAGAAGGGCCGCCTTGTGGTTGACGCTATCGATGGCGTCCACCACCGCATCGCAGTTCCCGGGAAGCACACTCTCCATGCTGCGGGTGGTCACAAACTGCGGAACTGCTGTAACCCGGCATTCCGGGTTGATTGCCCGCAGCCGTTCGGCCATCACCTCAACCTTCGGGCGCCCGATGGTTCCCACCAGCGTGTGGACCTGGCGGTTGGTGTTGGTCACACAGATGTCATCCATGTCGATCAGGGTAAGAGCCCCGATGCCGCTGCGGGCGAGCGCCTCGGCCGCCCATGAACCCACGCCGCCGACGCCGGCAATGGCGACATGGGCGGCGGCGAGGGATCGGGCGGTGTCCTGGCCGTAGAGGCGCTCCATGCCTCCGAAGCGCTGGGAAAAGGAATCCGGCGTCATCATGGGTGGCTCCGTAATGGGGGGGGGTCTCGGTTTGTGCGGATTCTACCAGAAACCGGGGTTCAGGATTACGGACTTGTCAGTCCATTTTAGCGGGCGTATGATTAGACGGACTGGTCAGTCCATCTTCAAGAGGCCGATACACGTGACCGATTCCTCGCGCCCGACGCGCACCCACAAGGCACCGGAACAGCGCCGCAGGGAGGTCCTGGAGGCCGCCGCCGTGGTGTTCGCGGAGGTTGGGTACCGTTGCGCGGAGATGGATCGCATTGCCGAGCGCGCAGGCGCGGGTAAGGGGACGGTGTACCGCTGTTTTGCCAGCAAGGAGACTCTCTTCATGGCAACAGTGGAAAAGGCGCTGGAGGACCTGACCTGTTATGTGAACGAGGCGGTCGACCCGCTGGAGGATCCCCTCGAACAGCTGCGCCTTGGCATTCACCGTTACCTGGAGTTTTTTGAGTGCAACCCTGAGACGGTGGAGCTTTTCATCCAGGAACGGGCGGAGTTTCCGAAGAATGGAAAGCCTCTTTACTTTGTTTATCAGGAAACCAGCGGCGGCAAATGGCGGGCACGCTTCGAGAAGCTGATTGAGCAGGGCCGTATGCGACCTGACATGTCGCCGGCGCTGGCCCAGGAGGTCTTCAGCGACCTGCTCTATGGGGCGGTCTTTTCCCAGCTGCTTGCAGGCGATCGGGAATCGCGTGCGGAGCGGGCGGACGAAATCAGCGAATTATTGTTCAGGGGCATCCTCAAGCCCGAGAGCTGAGCAGGCTGAACACAGCTTTTCCACACCGATTGAGACTTTGCGGAGAGAAAGGAACCATGAATCAGTTGACCCGGACAGAAGTCATAGGGGGCAGCCGAGCCCGTCGTATTGGCGGCGTCAGTACCGTGCTGGTGCTGACGTTGGGGCTGGCTGCCTGTGGCGGCAATGGCCAGGGGCAGAAAGGAGCTGGGATGCCGCCGCCCCCGGTGTCGGTTACTGAGGTTCAGACCGAGGATGTGACCATCCGCGAGGACTATGCGGGGCGTGTCAGGGGTGCCCGTGAAGTGGCTGTGCGGGCCCGCGTCGAGGGTGTTCTGGAAGAGCGCCTTTACGACGAGGGCAAGGTGGTCGAGCAGGGTGAGCCCCTGTTCCGTATCGACCCGGAACCCTTTGAGGTGGCCCTGCAGGCCGCTAAAGCCCAGCTCCAGTCCGCGCAGGCGGATCTCAGCCAGGCTGAGCGGGAATGGAACCGGGTATCCAGTCTCTACCAGAAGAACGCTGTGAGTGAGCGTGAGCGGGACAATGCGCAGTCCGCATTTGAGCTGGCACAGGCCCAGGTTGCGGTTGCAGAAGCCGAGGTTGCCCGTGCCGAACTGGAACTGGGCTACACCGATGTGGAAGCACCCGTGACCGGTGTGACGGGCCTCGAGACCCAGTCCGAGGGCAACCTGATCGAGCGCGGTACCGAACTCACTCACATCACCCAGATGAACCCGGTCCATGTGCGCTTTGCGCTGCCGGAGAACGATGCTGCGGCGCGCCGGCGGGCGCGGGAAGCCATGCAGTCGGATGGTAATGGCGATCACCGCAGCACCGCGAAGCTGATCCTGCCGGACGGCTCCGAATACGAACACACCGGTACCATTGACTTCACGGCCAGCACCATCGATGCGGAGACCGGTACCGTTACCGCCCGTGCCGTATTCCCCAATGAAGAACAGCGCATCGTGCCGGGTCAGTTCGTGCGCATCCGGGTGAAGCTGAAGACGCTCGATGATGTGGTGACCGTGCCCGCCAAGGCCATAGGCGACGGCCAGAATGGCGGTCTGCAGGTCTTTGTGCTGACCGAGGACAACAAGGCGCAGCCACGCTCGGTTAAGACAGGGCAGGTGGTTGATGGTCGCCGCATCATCACGGACGGGCTTGAAGCCGGTGAACGCGTGGTGGTCGGCGGTATGGCCGGCATCCGTCAGCCCGGGATGAAGGTGAAAGTCGAAGGCGCCGGGAAGGATGGTCAGAAAGACGGCGAGAAAGGCGGGGAGAGTAACTGATGTTCCGATTCTTCATTGACCGCCCGATTTTCTCGGCGGTCATCTCCATTATCATCCTGATCGCCGGCGCGGCCTCGCTCATGGGGCTGCCGGTGAAGCAGTACCCGAACGTGGTGCCGCCCGAAGTCGTGGTTGAGGCCAGGTACCCTGGTGCAAGTGCTGAAGTTCTGGCCGACAGTGTGGCGGCGCCACTGGAGCAGGAGATCAACGGCGTCGACGACATGATTTATATGGAGTCGGGGAGCACCAACGCCGGCAGCGTGCAGATCACGGTGTCCTTCGAGGTTGGCACCGATCCGGACCAGGCCACCATCAACGTCAATAACCGTGTCCAGCGGGCCATGGCCAGCCTGCCCCAGGCCGTGCGTGATCAGGGCGTTACCGTTGAGGCCCGCTCCACCTCGATTCTCCAGGTCGTGGCGCTGTCCTCGAAGTCCGGGGACACCGGTACCATCGAAATCTCCAACTACGCGCTGCTGAACGTCATCGACGAGCTGGTCCGGACTCCGGGTGTGGGTAACGCCTCTCTCTTCGGCGCCAAGGACTATTCCATGCGCATCTGGTTGCAGCCGGACAAGATGGCGGAATACAACATCTCTCCGATGGACGTCGCCAGTGCCCTGCGTTCCCAGAACGCCCAGTACGCAGCAGGCCGTCTCGGTGGGCAGCCGGCGCCCGTGGACCAGGCGTTCACATTCAGTGTCTCCACACCGCAGCAGATGAGTGATCCCAGCGAATTCGAGGACATCATGCTGCGGACCACGAGCGATGGCGCTTCGCTGCGTCTCGGCGATGTCGCGCGGGTCGAGCTGGGCGCGCAGAACTATAACTTCACGGCCAGCTTCAACGGCCAGGCGGCGGTGCCGGTCGGGGTCTACCTGCAGCCCGGGGCCAACGCGCTCGAGACCGCTACCAATGTGCGTGAAGCACTCCAGAAGCTGGAGGATCGGTTTCCGGAGGACATCCAGTACGATATCCCCTACGACACCACCACTTTCATCAAGATGTCGATTCAGGAGGTTCTGATCACACTGGTGATCGCCCTGGTTCTGGTGTCGGTGGTGACGTTCATCTTTCTCCAGCACCTGCGTGCCACGCTGATCCCGCTGGCGGCCATTCCGGTTGCCCTGATCGGTACCTTTGCCGGGATGACGGTGCTCGGCTTCTCGGTGAATCTGCTTACCCTGTTCGGACTGATTCTTGCCATCGGGGTGGTGGTGGACAACGCCATCATTGTGATGGAGAACGTGGAACGGTTGATGCAGGAGCACGGCATGACGGCGTACGGCGCCTCCGTGGAGACCATGGGGCAGGTATCCGGAGCCGTGGTTTCCTCCACCCTGGTGCTGGTTGCCGTGTTCGCGCCCGTTGGGTTCCTGGGGGGGCTGACCGGTGAGCTCTACCGCCAGTTCGCGGTGACTATCGCGGTCTCCATCGTGATTTCCGGCATTGTGGCGCTAACGCTGACCCCGGCCATGTGTGCCCGGTTGCTGGATGGTGAACCCAAGGACGTCTCAAAGCCCTTCCAATGGTTCAATGCCGCCTTCGAGAAAATCACCAATGGGTTCGTGGGCGGTGTGACCTGGATCCTGAATCATGCCGTGATTGGTGTGGCGCTTTTCTTCCTGTTCATCGGCAGTACCCTCTGGATGCTGGACCGCTTGCCCTCGGGACTGGTGCCCCAGGAGGACCAGGGCTATGTACTGATGGCCTCCTACCTGCCGCCGGCATCGGCGCTCGGGCGGACCGAGGCGGTGCGTGAGGAGCTGGTTGGTAATGTGCTGAATCTGCCCGAAGTCGAGAACGTTGTGGCCTTCGCCGGCTACGATCTTCTGGCCGGTGCCAGCCGTTCCAATGCCGGAATCGCATTCGTAACGCTGAAGGACTGGGCTGAGCGTCAGGGGCCAGGGCAGTCAGCGTCTGCCGTGTCCAAGAAAATCATGGGCATGGGTGCAGGAGTGGAAGAGGCGAATGTCATGTCGTTCTCTCCGCCGCCGATCCAGGGGCTGTCCCTCACCGGTGGCGTGGAGGCGTTTATTCAGGATCAGCGCGGCATGAGTACCAAGGAACTCCATGCGCTGGCCCAGAAAGTGGTGAAGGCCGCGAACCAGCATCCGGTGCTCACCAATGCCCGGACCGATCTGGATGTGAGCATTCCGCGCTATAAGGCCGAAGTGGACCGTCAGAAGGCGAGGGCCCTGGATGTGCCCATCGGTGAGGTGTTCTCCGCTATGCAGAGTACCTTCGGCACCTTCTACGTGAATGACTTCACTATGCAGGGGCGTAACTGGCAGGTGAACATGCAGGCCGAGGGTGAGTTCCGCAGCCGGCCCGAGGATCTGCGCCGTGTCTTCGTGCGTTCCAACAGCGGTCAGATGATCCCTCTCAGCTCGCTGGTCACACTGACCCGCGAGACCGGGGCCGATATCATCAACCGATTCAATGTCTACCCCGCGGCCAACATCGCCGCCGACCCGGCACCGGGCTACACCACCGGCGATGCTATGAAGGCGCTGCGCGAGGTGGCTGACGAGAATCTGGGGGCCAACACGCCACTCGGGTGGATTGGGCAGGGTTATCAACTCCAGGCTGCCGGCCAGGCCGGGACCATCGCGTTTGCTCTGGGCCTGGTCATGGTGTTCCTGATCCTGGCGGCGCAGTATGAACGCCTGACGCTCCCGCTGGCGGTGGCCACGGCCATCCCCTTCGGTGTATTCGGCGCGGCTCTGGCCGCCCTGTTGCGTGGCTTCCCCAACGACATCTATTTCCAGGTGGGGCTGCTGGTGCTGATCGGCCTGGCGGCGAAGAACGCCATCCTGATTGTGGAGTTCGCGGCCCAGAACCGCAGCGAGGGCCTGTCACCGAAGGATGCTGCGATTGCGGCAGCCCAGCAGCGTTTCCGGGCCATCATGATGACGGCGCTGACCTTCATCATCGGTTCGCTGCCACTGGTAGTGGCGACCGGCGCCGGTGCTTCCAGCCGGCAGGAGATCGGCACCGTGGTGGTTGGTGGCATGATCGTCGCCAGTACCCTGGCCCTGTTCTTCGTGCCGCTGTTCTACCGGCTGTTCGAGGAGTTCTCGATCTGGTTGAGCAATCGCGGGAGCAACAACAGCTCCAGAGAGGTTTCCGATGCGTAGGATACTGTTCGCAACACTGATGTTCCCTCTGCTCCTGGCCGGCTGTGCGGTCGGCCCGGCATACGAAGAGCCCCAGGTGGATCTGCCGGAGGAATGGCCGGACGAGGTCCTGCTGACCGGCGAGGAGCGTGCTGACTGGTCCAACTGGTGGCACCGGTTTGACGACCCTGTGCTCAACCGTCTGGTGGAACGGGCTCTGGACGACAACCTCAACATGCAGCTGCAGTACCAGCGGCTGCAGGAGGCGCGGGCGCGGCTGGGGCTGGCGGACGCCCAGCAGATGCCGACTGTGGAAGGCCAGGCCGATGCCGCCCGTGGGCGTGAATCCGGGGCGGCCAACCCGCTGGGTGGCGGTACCACCAGCAACATGTTCTCGGTAACCGGCCTGCTCAGCTATGAGGTGGACCTCTGGGGGAAGCTCGAGAGTCAGAGCGATGCCGCCGAGGCGGCGCTGCAGGAATCGGTGTTCACCCATGACTCGGTGCGTCTGAGCACGGTTGCGGATGTGGTGGCCACCTACACCGAGCTGCGAGCGGCCCAGCGCTCCCTCGCCATCACTGAGCGCACTCTGGAGACGCGCGAGGAAACCGTGCGGATCGAGCGGGCGCGCTACGAGGGCGGCGATACCAATGAGCTGACCCTACGCCAGGCGGTGTCCGAACTGGAAGCAACCCGTGCGCTGGTGCCCCAGCAGCGTCAGCGTGTCGCCCAGCTCAAGACGGCCCTGGGTGTGCTTGTGGGCATGACCCCGCGCGAACTCACCAGCGAGCTGGATTTCGGCGAAGGCAGCCTCAGTGACATCACCCTGCCTGAGGAAGTCCCGGAAGTGCTGCCCTCGGATCTGCTGGAGCGGCGGCCGGATATCCGTGCGGCCGAGGCGGCCATCATTGCGGCGACCGAGGAGGTCGGCGTCGCCCAGGCGCAGCGCCTGCCCAGTTTCAATCTGCGTGGCTCCTTCGGCAGCGCGGCCATCGAGTCGGATGACCTGTTTACCGGTCCGGCGGAAACCTGGGAAATCGGCGCCTCCGTGCTCGGCCCCATCTTCGACTTCGGTCGTAACAAAGCACGTGTGGAGGCGGCCCAGAGCCTGCGTGACCAGGCTGAAACCCAGTACCGGGTCACTCTGCAGCAGGCGTTCCGCGAGGTCCGCGATGCGCTGGCCGTGTATGAGGCCACGGATGAACGGGTAAGCCGGCTCCGGGATCAGGTCGAGGCGCTGGAGAAAACGCTGGAGCTGGCCGAGCTGCGCTACGAGGAAGGCCTCACGGACTTCCTGACGGTGCAGGATACCCAGCGCGTCCTGTTGGACGCGGAGCTGACCCTCACCAATGCCATCCGCGACCGGCTCAACGCCACGGCCACGCTGTTCAAGGCGATGGGCGGCGGCTGGGCCGACGGCAAGGCGGTTGAGCCGGAGAGCGGAGACTCCTGACCAGGGCTCTGTTTACAGGTTTGCCGGCCCGTGTAAGCGCGGAGCCGGCAGCCGCCACCTTCCTGCCAGGCCATGCGGGTGCTAGACTTAAATATTAGGTTACACTAAATTTAAGGAGGCAGGCATGCGCCGAGCCCTCATGATGGTTCTCTGCTTCTGCCTTTCGGGCGCAGTCCAGGCCGCCTCAGCACAGTGGGTGGATGTGAAGCGGGAAACGCTGACAGAAACCCTCCGCCTTGATGGCATGATCGAGGCTGTGCGGGAAAGCACAGTATCCGCCCAGACAGCGGGAACCGTTGTCGAGCTGCCCTACGACGTCGACGACGCCGTTCCGGAGGGCGAGCTGATTGTCCGGCTTGAGGACAGTGATGAACAGGCTCGTGTGGAGCAGGCCCGGGCCAGCCTGGACGAGGCCCGCGCCGACCTGACGGATGCCCGCCAGAACCTGGGGCGCGTGGAGCAGCTGCACGAACGCGATGTCGCCTCACAGCAGGAACTGGATCAGGCGCGGAATCG
>NZ_CAJXMA010000100.1:0-9762 GCF_913056445.1 uncultured Halovibrio sp. | reverse complement strand
CTGTCTGCCACCGAGATCCCCCTGCACCAGCTGCACGGCCTGATCCGCCCCGTCCTTGGCCAGGAGGAGTCCGACCGGCTCTGGGCGGAACTGGAGCAGAGCCAGGAGCAGCGCCTGCTGCCCTTCGACAAGGCCACGCGTTACACCGTGCGGGTGACGGAGTCCAAGCTGGGGTCCGTCATCGGGGCGGCTTCCGCGCACCGAGCCATCCGGCTGCTGGAGCGCCAGACGCCCCTGCAGATGGAGGACATCGTGGATCTGATGGGCGGCACCTCGGAGCAGCTCCAGTTCTCGCGCCACCTTCTTCAGACCACACTGGAAAACGTCCCCCAGGGGATCAGCGTGGTGGACCGCAACCTGGAACTGGTGGCCTGGAACAGCCAGTACGAGAACCTGTTCAACTACCCGCCACGGCTTCTCTATGTGGGCTGCCCCATCGCACGGATCTATGAGTACAACGCCGCCCGTGGCCTGCTGTCGGATGTGCGCGACAACAACATCAATGCCGCCGTGGAGCGGCGCCTGGAGATGCTGCGCTCAGGCCGCCCCTACCGGCTGGAGCGCCATATGCCGGATGGCAGCGTCATCGAGATCCGGGGCAAGCCCATCCCCTCCGGCGGCTATGTGACCGCGTACAACGATGTCTCCGAATACCACCGCGTGATGACGGAACTCGAGGACGCCCGGGATACCCTGGAGCAACGGGTGGCCGAACGGACACGGGAACTGTCCGCCGCCAACGAATCCCTCCAGAACGAGAATGAGCTCAGGGCACGGATCGAGCGTGAGCTGCACCAGGTGCATGCCAGTAAGAGCCGCTTCCTGGCCGGTGCCAGCCACGACCTGCTGCAGCCGATCAACGCGGCTCGCCTGCTGTCTTCCACCCTGCTGCGCCAGCAGGGCAATGAGGCGGCCCCGGAGCTGCGCCACATTGATTCGGCGCTGGCCTCCGCCGAGACCCTGATCAGCCACCTGCGCGAGATCTCCCGGCTGGATTCCGGGCGCCTGGAACCTGAAGTACGCAATGTGGAGCTGGGCGCCATCCTGGAGGAGCTCATCAACGAGTTCCGCATGACCGCCGAGCGCAAGGGAATACGGCTCGACTATGTGCCCTGTTCGCTCTGGATCCGTACCGACCCCCACCTGCTGCGGCGTGTGATCCAGAACTTCCTGAGCAACGCCATCAACTACACCCGCGAAGGGCGTGTGGTCCTGGGCTGTCGCCAGAGCGCGCAGTCGGTGAGCATCCAGGTCTGGGATACCGGTCCGGGCATCGCCGAATCGGACCAGCAGCGCATCTTTGATGAGTTTGAGCGCCTCCATACCGACGCCACACGCGAGGTCCAGGGGCTGGGTCTGGGCCTGCCGATCGCCATGCGCATCGCCCGCCTGCTGGAGCATCCCATCGACTGCCGATCCATCCAGGGGCAGGGCTCAATGTTCGCACTGACCGCACCGCGCGGCACGCCGGAGCAGACCCGCCGGGATCAGCCCCAGACCGAGGATCCACAGCTGACCGGCCTTCAGGTCATCTGCATTGATAACGAGCCGCACCTGCTCGCCGGTCTGCAGGCCCTTCTGACCCAGTTCGGCTGCCGGGTCACCACCGCCAAGTCCCTGGGTGAGGCCATGCAGAAACGGCCGGCCGAGGCGCCGGATCTGGTGATTGCCGATTATCACCTGGACCAGGAGACCGGCGTGGAGGTGGCGCAGGCGCTGACGCTCAACTGGGAAGAGAAGGTACCGGTTCTGATCATCAGTGCCGACGACAGCGATCCCATCCGCAACGCGGTGCGCGAGGCGGGCTACCGCTTCCTGGCCAAACCGGTGGATGCGGCATCACTGCGGCTGACGCTGCGTCGCCTGCTGCGCCGCCGGCCCGGACACTGAGCCTGCGGGCGTTTCAGGGCACTAACATTATCGCGAGCAAGCTCGCTCCCGCGGTTCCACCTCCCCGTGCAGGGGCTTGCTTGCAAGCGATCCATGGCGCTATCGCGAGCAAGCTCGCTCCTACAGGTGGTGGCGCTGCGGGTCAGTCGGAGCGCTTCGCCAGCCAGTCAACCACCTTTGGCCAGATGTGCGTGGGCGCAGCGCTGCCCGCAAGGATGCCCATGTGCCCACCCGGTACCAGAGCCTGCTCGATCTCGCGGCTTGAGACCTGATCCACGAGCGCACGACTGCATTCGGGGGTGACGAGCGGGTCGTTGTCGCCGTACACCAGCATGATGTCCGACGTAACGTCCTTCAGGGTGTGCTCCGGGTCGTGCATGGGCAGATCCCCGTGCGCCGTGCAGTTGTCCACCCACAGGTACTGCACAGTGTCCTGAATGACGCCGCCGGGGTAGGCCACCATGTCGTTGAGGAAGGCCCCCTGGGTGGCGTTCCGGGTCACGTACTCTTCCGAATGCAGGTTGCGCACCAGGTCCAGGTAGTTGCGCAGGCTGCTGATCGGCGAGGTGAGCTTGAAGGCGGTGGCGTTGGCCCAGCCCGGGGAACGCCAGAAGCGGCGCCTGGTCTGGTGGACCCGGAATCCGAGGGTGTTCTCGAGGAAGCTCAGGGACTTTGAGATCAGCTGGTACTGCTTACCGATGCTGCCGTTGGCGTGGTAGTCGCAGGGGCTGCCGATCAGGACCAGGTTGCGGATGCGTCTGTCTTCGTCCAGCGCTGCGGCGCAGTAACTGAACAGGGCACCGAAGCTCCAGCCGTAGAGGGAGACGTCGCTGGCGCCACTGTGTTTCCGGACTTCGTCCAGCAGTTCGGGGAGGTAGTCCGCGAAGTAGGTGGCGATGTCGAAGTGGTTGTGGTCCCAGCCGGGGGTGCCCCAGTCGATCAGGTAGAGCTCAAAGCCGCTGGCGCGCAGGTATTTGACGAGGCTGCGGTTGGGGAACAGGTCGTAGATGGACATGTTGACCGCGAGCGGGGCGACCAGGACCAGCGGGACCTTGTGGGTATCGCGCTGGACGGGCATGGGGGTGTCGTCGTCGCCGACCGGAATGTGGTTTTCACGCAGCGGTGGGTAGTAGCGGACGTTCACGAGGTCGTCGCTGTGGATGACCTCGTAGGGGGTCTGTTCGGCCTGCACCAGGGTTTCCGGGTTGAGGAAGCGCTGGCGGGCATTGCGGGTGATTCTTGTAAAGCTGGTCAGGGGTTCATTCATGGATGCTGACATTCCCGGCTCCGGGGTCTTGGGGACTGAGACCTTGCTGCATCGGGGGTGGGGAGTGCCCTCCGGGAATCGCCACAAGTACGTCCATGTAGGCTGCGCGGTGGCCATCCATGGCCACCGAGCTTCCCTCCGAGCACTCCCCACCCCCTCAGGTCATACTCTTTAGTGGACGCCAGAAAGCATACCAAAGATTAAGAGAGAGACATTGACCTTCCCGGCAATCGAACCAGTCAGGACTCTTCCTGGGAGACGTCCGCAAGGTCCAGCTGGCCCAGCTTGAGGGCGGCCTGGGTGCGGGAGTGGACGCCGAGTTTGCGGAATATCTCGGTGACGTGGGCCTTGACCGTGGCTTCCGTGACGTTGAGTTCGTAGGCGATCTGTTTGTTGAGCAGCCCCTGGCTGATCATGGTGGCAACGCGGAACTGTTGCGGGGTGAGCTCGGAAAGCGCATCCGCAACGCCGGATTCCTCCTCGCTGACGCCGGGTACGGCAAGGTCAACACCGTCCGGGAAGCAGAAGTCACCGCGTGCCACGTTCCGGATGGCCTGGCCGATGGCTTCCATGCTGGCACTCTTGGAGATGAAGCCAGCGGCGCCGTGGTCGGCAGCACGGCGGATGATGTCGTCGCGCTCGTTGGCGGAGATCATCAGCACCGGGATGTCCGGGTAGTGGGCGGTGAGGAAAAGCAGTGCGCTGAAACCGTGGGCGCCCGGCATGTGGAGGTCGAGGAGCACCAGTGAGGGCTCCCCGATCCGCGTTATCACCGACTGCAGGTCCCCGAAGTCCGATGCCTCTTCGAGGGTGGCATCAGGCTCTTCCTGACGGATCACGTCCTTCAGGGCGGAGCGGAACAGCGGGTGGTCGTCGGCGACGATCAGGGTGGTCATGATTGGGGCATCACGCGTTTACCGGTTTCATACGGAAATGGGGCAGCGACTCAAGGTCGGTGCCCCATTGAAGATAGTCCTCGTTCAGCGCCTGCGCAATAAACCGTGAACCATGTAGGAGCCGAGCCTCGCTCGCGATCGCAATCAATCGCGAGCAGGGCTCGCTCCTACAGGGCGGCTTACTGGTTGGAACCAGCTGCGACGCGGTGACCTTCGATGAGGTCATCGACCACGTTCGGGTCCGCCAGCGTGGAGGTGTCGCCCAGGGAGTCGAACTCGTCCGCGGCGATCTTGCGCAGGATGCGGCGCATGATCTTGCCGGAACGGGTCTTGGGCAGGCCGTCGGCCCACTGGATGACGTCCGGCGTGGCGATCGGGCCGATCTCCTTGCGCACGTGCTGCTTGAGTTCCTTGGCGAGCTCGTCGCTGGGTGACTGACCGTGGGTCAGGGTCACGTAGACGTAGATGCCCTGGCCCTTGATCTCGTGCGGGCAGCCCACCACGGCGGCTTCGGCGACGGCGTCGTGGGAGACCAGTGCGCTTTCCACCTCGGCGGTGCCCATGCGGTGGCCGGAGACGTTGAGGACGTCGTCCACGCGACCGGTGATCCAGTAGTAGCCGTCTTCGTCGCGCTTGGCACCGTCACCGGTGAAGTAACAGCCCTCATAGGTGGAGAAGTAGGTCTCCACGAAGCGCTGGTGGTTGCCCAGGATGGTGCGCATCTGGCCGGGCCAGCTGTCCTTCAGAACCAGGCCGCCGGAGGTGGCGCCTTCCATCTCGTTGCCCTCGGGGTCCATCAGCGCCGGCTGTACGCCGAAGAACGGCTTGGTGGCCGAGCCGGGCTTGAGGTCGATGGCGCCGGGCAGCGGCGAGATCAGGATGCCGCCGGTCTCGGTCTGCCACCAGGTGTCGACGATCGGGCACTGCCCCTTGCCGAACTTCTGGTGGAACCAGCGCCAGGCTTCCGGGTTGATGGGTTCGCCCACGGTACCCAGCAGCTTCAGGGAGCTGAGATCGGCGTTGGCCACGGGGGCATCACCCTCGGCCATCAGTGAACGGATCGCCGTCGGCGCGGTGTAGAAGGTGGCGATCTTGTACTTGTCGATGATACGGCCAAGGCGGCCCACATCCGGGTAGGTCGGCACGCCTTCGAACATCATGGTGGTGCCGCCGTTGGCGAGCGGGCCGTAGACCACGTAGGAGTGACCGGTGATCCAGCCCACGTCGGCACTGCACCAGTAGACCTCACCCGGGCGGTAGTCGAACACGTACTCGTGGGTGATGGAGGTGTGCAGCAGGTAGCCGCCAGTGGTGTGGACCACGCCCTTGGGCTTGCCGGTGGAGCCGGAGGTGTAGAGCACGAAGAGGGTGTCCTCGGCGCCCATCTCTTCCGGTTCGCACTGGTCGGACTGCTTGCCCACCAGGTCGCGGTACCAGATGTCGCGATTGCCATTGAAATCGACGTTGCCGCCGGTCGCCTTGAGCACCACGACGTTGTCGACGCTGGATTCCTTGCACAGTGACACCGCTTCATCGACGTTCGCCTTCAGCGGTACCCGCTTGCCACCACGGCGCGCTTCGTCGGCGGTGATGACGACCTTTGAGCCCCCGTCGTCAATGCGGCCGGCCAGTGCCTCCGGCGAGAAGCCACCGAAGACCACGCTGTGGATGGCCCCGATGCGCGCGCAGGCCAGCATGGCATAGGCCGCTTCCGGGACCATCGGCATGTAGAGGGTGACAATGTCGCCCTTCTTCACGCCCAGCGACTTCAGGCCGTTGGCGAGCCGGGAGACTTCCTCGTGCAGCTCGGCGTAGGTGATGACGCGGTTGTCCTCGCTCTCCTCGTCCGGCTCCCAGATGATGGCGGGCTGGCCGCTGCGCTCTTCCAGGTGACGGTCGATGCAGTTGGCGGCCGCGTTGAGTGTGCCGTCCTCGAACCAGCGGATGTGCACGTCATTGCTGGCGAAGGAGACATCCTTGACGCGCGAGAAGGGTTTCATCCAGTCCAGGCGCTTGGCCTGTTCCGCCCAGAAGGACTCCGGATCCTGGATGGAACGCTGATACATGGACTCGTAGGTCTCTTTGTCGATCAGCGCCTTGTTCCGGAAGTGGTCCGTGACCGGGTAAACCGCTTCGTCACTCATCACTGCCTCCTCAATCCTGTTCTGTTTGTCAGTTCGGTGCCTTAGTGGGAAAGGCTTTGTACCTCCCAGTGTCGACAAGGGCGGAAGCACTGGGTATTAGACCATGGTCTAAGCGCCATGAACCCTTGCGTGACAAGGAGTTAACAAACCGGGACGACAGCTTAGACCAAAGTCGTATGGAGACTGGCGGTCAGCGGGTCAAAGCTGTGCCGTAGCGGTGATCCCACCGTGAACGCGTTGACAACAATAATGGGGGGAAATGCTGATGGCATTCCAGAATGAAACACTCAAGAAGCAGTACTGGCGCGACAACCTGCGCATCATCGGGTGGTTGCTCGCCGTCTGGGCCTTCGTGTCCTTCGGCTGCGGCATCATCTTCGCGGAGGCACTGAACGCCATCCACATCGGCGGCTATCCGCTCGGTTTCTGGTTCGCACAGCAGGGCTCGATCGTCACCTTCGTGGTGCTGATCTTCGTGTACGCGAAACTCATGGACCGGCTGGACCGGAAATACGGCGTCCAGGAAACCGAAGACGCGAAGTAAAAGGGGCTTACCATGGACCAGCAGACACTGATCTATATTGTCGTGGGCGCCACCTTCGCGCTCTATCTCGGCATTGCCATTTACTGTAAGGCGGGCTCGACCCGCGAATTCTACGTCGCCTCCAAGGGTGTTCATCCGGTTGCCAACGGCATGGCCACGGCAGCCGACTGGATGTCCGCGGCGAGCTTCATCTCCATGGCCGGCCTCATTGCCTTTCTCGGCTATGGCGGCTCGGTCTTCCTCATGGGCTGGACCGGTGGCTTCGTACTGCTTGCCATGCTGCTGGCGCCGTACCTGCGCAAGTTCGGCAAGTTCACGGTGCCCGAGTTCCTGGGGGATCGCTACTACTCCAACACCGCGCGTGTTATCGGCGTTATCTGCCTGATCCTGGCGTCACTGACCTACGTCATCGGCCAGATGACCGGTACCGGCGTTGCCTTCTCCCGTTTCCTGGAAGTGAGCTATGAGATGGGCCTGTCGATCGGCATGCTGATCGTGTTCTTCTACGCGGTCATGGGCGGTATGAAGGGGATCACCTATACCCAGATCGCCCAGTACTGCGTGATGATCACAGCGTATACCGTTCCGGCGGTCTTCATCTCACTGCAGATGACCGGCTGGGCGCTGCCGCAGATCGGCCTTGGTTCCACCCTGACCGAGCACGGCACCTACGTGCTGGACCGTCTGGACCAGGTCCTGAACGAGCTTGGCTTTGCCGAGTACGTGGCAGTGGATGAGCACAACCGCATCAACATGTTCTTCTACACCCTCTCGCTGATGATCGGTACCGCGGGTCTGCCGCACGTCATCATCCGCTTCTTCACCGTTCCGACGGTCAAGGCGGCGCGCTCCTCCGCGGGCTGGGCTCTGGTGTTCATCGCCATTCTCTACACCACTGCTCCGACCGTTGGCGCCATGGCCCGTCTGAACCTGATGGAAACCTTCGGCACCACCGAGGCCACCGAGATGGTCTATGAAGAACGGCCGCAGTGGGTGAAGAACTGGGAGCAGACCGGACTCATCGAGTTCACGGACAAGGACAACAGCGGCACCATCAACTACAGCTCCAACCCGGAAGAGAACGAGGTCACCGAGCTCAACCGTGACATCATCGTTCTGGCCAACCCCGAGATCGCCATGCTGCCCGACTGGGTAATCGCGATTGTGGCCGCTGGTGGTCTCGCCGCCGCCCTGTCCACAGCAGCGGGTCTGTTGCTGGCCATCTCCTCGGCGGTCTCCCACGACCTGCTGAAAGGGGTGTTCAAGCCGGACATTTCCGAGAAGAGCGAGCTGATGGCGGGACGGATCTCAATGGCAGCGTCCATTGCCGTAGCCGGCTACCTGGGCTTCAATCCACCCGGCTTCGCCGCGGGGACAGTGGCACTGGCCTTCGGGCTTGCAGCGGCCAGTCTGTTCCCGGCGCTGATGTTCGGCATCTTCTACAAGAAGATGAACAAGGAAGGCGCCATCGCCGGCATGCTGGCGGGCCTGACCGTGAACCTGCTCTACGTGTTCCAGCACAAGGGCATCATGTTCGTCGCCAGCACTTCCTTCCTGGGAGACCTGGATCCGAACTGGTTCTTCGGTATCTCGCCCAACGCCTTCGGTGCGGTTGGTGCCATCGTCAACTTCATCGTCGCCATGGTCGTGTGCAAGATGACTCCCGAACCTCCGGAGAACATCCAGCACATCGTGGACGACGTGCGGGTACCGGTGGGCTCCTCGCTCGCCTCAGGCGGGCACTGAGCCCTGAGGGTTCAATCCCCGGACAGTGCTGCTTCGGCAGCACTGTCCGTTTTCAGCTACCCTAGATGGAGCTGCCGCGAGAGCGCCCTTCTGTAACAGAGTGCTCTCCCGGCAATTCCCTTTCCCGAATCAGAGGCCCTGCATGTTCCGCAATTTCCATTTCATTGTCGCGCTTCTGGTTGCTCCGGCACTGGCCATTCTGGCCTGGTACGCCGCGGACACCGCCCTGGGCGAACGCAAGGAGCCGGCAAAGGAGGGGCTAGGTTACGAGCTGATCGGTGACTCGAACTGCCGCTATGAGAGCGGCACCTGCACCATGACCAACGGCAACTTTAAGCTGGATATCCAGGTGGACCGGGCCGACGGCGAGAACCAGCTGGCGGTGCGACTGGAATCCGCCCATCCGCTGGACGCGATGAGCATGGGCTGGGTAAACCCCGGCGCGGAGAAAACGGAACAGACCGCTCTGGAGCCGGCCAACGACAGACGCACCCGCTGGGAAGGCGTGATTCCGGGAGAAGCGAGCACCAAGGCCCGCATGCGCGTCCTGGCCCGGGCGGACGGCACCAGCTACTACGGCGAGGCCAAGACCGTCTTCATCGATTACGAAACCAGTTTCGGGGAGGACTTCCGGAAATGACCGAAACCCAGTCCCTGCCGCCAGAGCTGGCCTCCATCGCGGATTTCATCCGCCAGACACTGCCCTTCAACGCCCTGCCCGAAGGAGAGGTTGAGCGCATTGTCCATGAGATGGAGATCGGCTATTTCCGCAACGGGCATGTGTTCAACGAGAACACCCGGGATCAGGGACTGCGTATTCTGCGAAGTGGTGCCGTCGAGATCCGCAGCCAGGACGGCGAGCTGCTCGACCGTCTGGCCGAGGGCGAAAGCTTCGCCCTGAGCGGGCTTCTCCAGCAGGAACCCGGTGTGCGGGCGGTCCTGATCGAGGACAGCCTGATCTACTTCCTGCCGCAGAAGGCCTACCAGGACCTGCGCGGGCGCTTCCGGGACTTCGACCGTTTCTTCCATGGCCAGCGCAGCCGGCGCCTGTTCCGGGCCACCCGCAGCATGGTGTCACCGGATGGCATGCTCACGCCGGTAACCAGCCTGATGGCCACCGATCTGGTCACCACCAGCGAGGAGACGCCCGTCTGCGAGCTGGCGGAGATGATGTCCAGCCGCCGGGTTTCCTCGGCACTGGTGCTCAATGACGGCAAGCTGAGCGGCATCGTCACCGACCGCGACCTGGCCCTGCGGGCGCTCGCCGGTGAGACC
>NZ_CAJXMA010000099.1:0-9944 GCF_913056445.1 uncultured Halovibrio sp. | reverse complement strand
CCTGCTTCCACTGCCGGGAACCCCTGCCGGAAACCCCCCCCGTCACCGGCGACATCGCCGGCCGGACCGAGGCGTTCTGCTGTGAGGGCTGTCTCGCGGTCTCGCGCATCATCCGCGACGAGGGGCTCGACCGCTTCTACCAGCAGATTGACGGCCCCATCACCACGCCGGATCCGGTTGACGACCGTGTCCGTGCCGAGTGCCTGCACTACAACGACCGTCAGCTCCTCGACGAGGTTGTCCATGCCCGGGATGATGGGCTCCACGAGACCTGGCTGATGATCGACGGTCTCAGCTGTGCCGCCTGCATCTGGCTGATCGAGCATCACCTGGCCGGTTTTGAGGGGCTTGAGTCCATCCGCATCAATCACAGCACCCAACGCGCCCATCTGGTCTGGCACCCTCAGGTCACCGGTCTGGGCAACCTCCTCCTGGGCATCCGCGAACTGGGCTTCCAGGCGTCTCCATTCCGCCCCGGCGAGTGGGAGGAGCGAATACGCAACCAGCAGAAACAGGCCATGATCCGGATCGGAATCGCGGGCATTGCGGCGCTTCAGACCATGATGCTGGCCTATCCGCTCCAGTTCGGGCTCAGCACCGAATCCGACCCGGCCATGGTCCAGCTGTTCCGCTGGGCCAGTTTCGTCATCGCCACACCTGTGGTGCTCTACAGCGCCGTTCCCTTTTTCCAGGCAGCAGTCCGGGACCTCCGGCACCGTCATCCGGGCATGGATGTGCCCGTGTCCATCGCCATCCTTGCCGGCTACCTGGCGAGCGTCCATGTGACCCTCTTTGGCGGCGAACATGTCTATTTCGAGTCCATCTCGATGTTCACCTTCTTCCTCGGCCTGGGGCGATTTCTCGAGGGCCGCGCCCGCTACCGGGCGGGCCTGGAAAACCTGTCGCTGATCAATGCCATGCCCGGCACGGCACTGCGCATCGATGGGGACACCGAGACCGTGGTGCGTGCCCGTGACCTGAACCCCGGTGACCGTATCCGCATACGCCCTGGGGATACCCTGGCCGCGGATGGCCATGTGGCCTGTGGCCAATCCGCACTGGATGAATCCATGCTGACCGGTGAATCGCTGCCGGTCTCCCGGGGACCGGGCGAGCCAGTCTCGGCGGGCACGGTGAACACCGAGCACCCCCTGGAGGTGATCGTGGACCAGGCCGGGGACAACACCCGGCTTTCCGCCATCACCCGGCTTCTGGACCGGGCCCAGGCCGAGAAACCCCGGACCCAGCAGATCGCGGACCGCGTTGCCGGTATTTTTGTCACCGCGGTGCTGGCGGCTGCCACTGCCACCTTTCTGGTCTGGTGGCTTCTGGACCCCGCACGGGCCTTTCCGATCACCCTGGCGGTTCTGGTCGCCACCTGCCCCTGCGCCCTGTCGCTGGCCACGCCGACGGCGCTGACCGTGGCAACCAACCGGCTGCGCAGGGCCGGCTTCGTTCCCACGAGAGGTTCGACCCTGGAGACGCTCAATACAGTGGACACCCTGGTGTTCGACAAGACCGGCACCCTTACCCGGGGCCAGCTCAGTATTGCCTCTGTCACCCCGTCGTCCGGCATTTCCGAGGCGCACTGCCGGGCGCTGGCAGCCGGACTGGAACGCGGCTCCGAGCATCCCATCGCACGGGCCTTCCGGGACGAACCGGCAGCAGTCATCAGCGAGCGGGAAAACCATCCCGGCGGCGGCGTCACCGGCTTCAACGAGGGTCTCAGGCTGGCCCTGGGCCGGGCGGATTTCGTCGCCGCTGAACTCAACCTGCCCTCTGCGCCGGAAACCGATGACGATGCCGCCCTGGCTGTTCACCTGGCGAGCGAGACCGGCTGGCTGGGGCGGATCACCCTGGATGATACGCTGCGCGAGGACGCGCAGCCGGTGCTGGCGACCCTGCGTGCCCGGGGCTGGCACTGTGTGCTCCTCAGTGGCGATCATTCCGGCCAGGTGGCAAGGGTCGCCGGAGCACTCGGCATCGACCGGTATGAAGGGCGTCTGTCACCGGAGGCCAAACTGGAGCGCATCCGTGCCCTGGAGGCGGAGGGCAACCGGGTCATGATGGTGGGTGACGGACTCAACGACCTGCCCGGTCTGGCGGGAGCCCGCCTGTCCGTGGCCATGGCCGGCAGCAGTGATATCGCCCGCCTGCAGGCGGATGCCGTGGTTCTGGGTGAGCGGCTGTGGCCGCTGATGGAAGCGCTCAAGGTCGCTCCCATGGCACGCCGGGTCATCCGCCAGAACCTGACCCTGTCGCTGTTGTACAATGCGGCGATCCTGCCTCTGGCAATGGTGGGTCTGGTGATCCCATGGATCGCGGCCGCGGGCATGTCCGCCAGCTCGGTGGCTGTGGTGATGAATGCGCTGCGTCTGGGAGGAATGAAGCCCGATGGCAATACTCTACATACTGATTCCGCTGTCACTGATCCTGCTGGCGATCGCCGTCCGGGTACTCATCTGGGCAGTGCGCAACGACCAGTTCGATGATCTGGAAGGGCCCGCTCACCAGATCCTTTTCGATGACGACGAGGACCGGATTCCCCCGGAAGCCCGGCAGCATACCGAACAGACCAGTCGCCAGCGTGAAGGGAGCGATCCGGAATGACTGATGCCCTCATCACCACCCTGGGTTCAGCGTTCCTCATCGGGTTCCTGGGCAGCACCCACTGCCTGGGCATGTGCGGCGGCATCGCCAGCTCACTCAGCCTGGCCCTGCCTGTTGGCCCGGGTTACCGGCGCCGTCAGCTGTCACTGCTGGCGGGATACAATCTCGGGCGGATCCTGAGTTACAGCCTGATCGGGCTGATCGCGGGCCTCCCGGGCGCGCTCCTGACCGAAGGCGTCCCCGGCGCCGGCATGGTCCTGCGCACCCTTGCCGGTGTTGTGCTGATCCTGCTGGGCCTGGCCGTGGGTCAGTGGTGGCAGGGCATCATGAGCCTGGAACGCATCGGCGCGCCACTGTGGCAGCGGCTCTCTCCCCTGACCCAGCGTTTCATGCCCGTTGACCGCCTGAGCCGTGCCCTGCCGCTCGGGCTGCTCTGGGGCTGGCTGCCCTGTGGCCTGGTCTACAGCACCCTTGCCTGGGCCCTGACCCAGGGGGATGCGGTTCTCTCCGGTCTGCTGATGTTCAGCTTCGGGCTCGGCACGGTGCCGGCAATGGTGGCCACCGGCCTGCTGGCCAGCCGCATTACCCGGCTGCGCCAGTCCACGGCCTTCCGCCGGGTTACGGGCCTGGCCCTGATCGTTTTCGGTCTCTGGACCATCCCCTGGATCCAGCATCTGATTCTTTCCCATTAAGGCGGGGTTTGACCGATATCAACAGGTCCAGCCGCAGGCTGCGTTAGGCTGTGTGCAGCACAGAACCTGCCGTCGGAGGACACCATGGCTTCGGAACGCATCAACCTCCTCTGGGACCCGGATCTGATCGCACGCTACGATCTGTCAGGCCCCCGTTACACGTCCTACCCGACGGCGCTGGCCTTCAGCGAAGACTTCAACGGCGAGGCCTACGAGCGGACCCTTGAACGAAGCCGTGCCTCGGGCGCGCCGCTCTCACTCTATCTGCACATCCCGTTCTGCGCGCACCTGTGCTACTACTGCGCCTGCAACAAGATCGTGACCCGCAAACGGGATCGGGCTGCTCCCTATCTGGAACGGCTGCACCAGGAGATCGCCATGCGCTCCCGGCAGTTCGGCGGGCAGGAACGACCGGCGACCCAGCTCCACTGGGGCGGCGGCACGCCCACTTTCATCAGCCACGATGAAATGCGCGAACTGATGAGCGTGCTGCGCCAGCACTTCCAGCTGGCGGACGACGACAGCGGCGACCACTCCATTGAGATTGACCCCCGCGAGTGCGGCCCTGAAACCCTGGAAGTCCTGCGCTCCATCGGTTTCAACCGCATCAGCCTGGGTGTCCAGGACTTCAACCCGACCGTCCAGAAAGCGGTGAACCGGATCCAGCCCCGGGAGATGGTGGCCAACCGCATTGTCACAGCCCGGGATCTCGGTTTCCGGTCCATCAACATGGATCTCATCTACGGGCTGCCCCACCAGACCCGGGAGACATTCCATGAAACCCTGGACCAGGTGCTGGAGCTGTCGCCGGATCGGCTGTCGGTGTTCAACTACGCCCACCTGCCCGACCGGTTCATGCCCCAGCAGCGCATCCGCGAGGAGGATCTGCCCTCCCCGGAGGAAAAACTCCGCATCCTTGAGGACACCATCAACCGGCTGCTTGAGGCCGGCTACGTCTACATCGGCATGGACCATTTCGCCAAACCGGATGACACACTGGCCATCGCCCAGCGCAACGGGGAACTGCACCGGAATTTCCAGGGCTATACCACCCACGGGGAATGCGACCTGATCGGCATGGGGGTCTCCGCCATCAGCCAGGCCGCCGACAGCTACTTCCAGAACCACCATGACGAAGGCGCCTGGAACCTGCAGCTGGATTTCAACCGCACACCCCTGAAAAAGGGCTATGAGCTCAGTGACGACGACCGCATGCGCCGCGCCGTGATCATGGAGCTGATCTGTCACTTCTCGCTGGACAAACAGGCCTTCGCCGCCGCGTGGGGGGAGGCCTTTGATCAGGTGTTTGCCGATACCCTGCCGGCACGCCAGACCATGGTGGAAGACGGCCTGATTGAAGAGGATGCGCAGCGGTTGACGGTGCGCACACCCGGCCGCCTTCTGATCCGGGCCATCTGCCAGCTGTTCGATGCCGGCGCCCAGCAGGCGCAGACCGGGCGCTACTCACGGATCATCTGAGCTGGCGCTCAGATATTGAGCACCTGGACCTGGCCGTATTCGGTTCCGGGCTCCGCGCGCTGGGGCTCAGCAACCTGTTCCTGCGCCTCGCCCCTGCCGGAGAAGTCAAACAGCTGCGGATCCGCCAGATGGGAAGGCGCCACGTTCTGCAGGGCCCGGAACATGTTCTCGATCCGCCCCGGGAAACGATGGTCCCAGTCGTTGAGCATGTCCTTGACCATCTCCCGCTGCAGATTCTCCTGAGAACCACAGAGGTTGCAGGGGATGATGGGGTACTCCCTCAGTTCGGCGAAGCGGGCAATGTCCTTCTCACGGCAATAGGCCAGCGGCCGGATCACGGTATTGCGCCCATCATCGCTGAACAGCTTGGGCGGCATCGCCTTGAGCGTGCCCCCGTGGAACATGTTGAGCATCATGGTCTCAAGGATGTCATCCCGGTGATGGCCCAGTGCGATCTTGGTGCAGCCCTGCTCTTCCGCGAAATTGTAGAGAATCCCCCGGCGCAGGCGTGAGCACAGACCGCAGGCCGTTTTCCCCTCGGGAATCTTCTCCTTCACGATGCTGTAGGTGTCCTTCTCCAGAACCTGGAACGGCACTTCAAGCTGCGCCATGTAATCCGGCAGCACATGCTCGGGAAAACCCGGCTGCTTCTGATCCAGGTTCACCGCCATAAGCTCGAAGTTCACCGGCGCCCGATGACGCAGGACCATCAGCATGTCCAGCATGGTGTAGGAATCCTTGCCACCACTGAGACAGACCAGGATGCGGTCGCCTTCCTCAATCATGTCGAAATCCGCGATGGCACGCCCGGTCTCGCGCTGCAGCTTCTTCTGCAGGCGTTTGCTTTCGTCGCGCGGATCGGTGGAGGTCTTGTCCAGCATTGATTGGCCCCGGTCAGACTGTGTGGCTGCGGATTATACCGGAGAGTCACGGGCTGCCACCAACCGGGATTTGCATTGCCCGCTCTGGCAACGCATAGTCTGGACATGATGGATTCCACCGCCTCACTGAACCGGACCGGCGAAACCAGCGACAGCGCCCTGGAAGCGCTGGTCGGGCGCATCATGGACGCCTGCGAGGCATTGCTGCGCACCCACCCGGAAGGCATGAGCGAACTGGTGATGCTGCGCACCCTCCAGGGAGAGCCCTGGTATCTTTTCGGGACCATCGACTTCAGCAGCCCGGCGGCCCTCTACCCGGTGCACTTTCTCCTGTTTCACAGCCTCTACCGGCAGCGCGAACGACTGGCTGCCGAGAGCGGGGAAACCATCGACATCAACGCGCTGAATATCCGCATTCGCCAGACGTACAACGCCGGGCAGCAGGAGGCGGGGCAGCACGATGCGCTGCACGCCTTCTACCGGGACCTGTCCAACCATGACCTGGGCGAGAGCACCATCAACCGCATGCTGGATGACTTCTGGCAGGGCATCACGCGCCCGGCGGATGATGAGCTCACCCAGGCCTGCCAAACCCTGGCGATCGACACGCCACCTCCGGATCTGGCGACCGCACGGCAGGCGTTCCGGCGCCTTGCCATGCAGCATCACCCGGATCGGGGGGGCTCCAACGAGCAGCTCCAGGCCCTTAACCGGGCCATGGCCACCCTACGACATCACTTCAGAGGACACCCATGAGTCGAGTGACCCCCCTGACCCGTATTGCCGTCACTACAGCCCTGGGCCTGAGCATGGCCTCCGGTGCCCATGCCGGCGTTGCCACTCTGGCCTATCACCATGTCTCCACGGAGACACCTCCCTCCACCACGACCTCTCCATCACTGTTCCGGGACCAGCTGGCACTGATCGAGGAGCTCGGCGTGGAGCCGCTGTCACTCACCCCTGAGCGCATCCAGAAGACCCTGGACGGCGCGGATGCGGAGAACCAGCATGTCGCCCTGACCTTTGATGATGCCTACGAGAGCGTCTACACCGAAGCATGGCCGCTTCTCAGGGAAAAAGGTATTCCGCTGACGGTCTTCGTACTCAGCGGCTCTGTCGGCGACAACGGTTACATGAGCTGGGACCAGCTTAAGGATATGGCCGAGCACGAGCTGGTGACCATCGGCAACCACAGCCTGGATCACGGCACCATGCTCCAGCGCCCGGATGAGAGCGCGGAAGAACACGCCAAACGCATTGCTCGGGAACTGGACCGGGGTGCTGATCGCATCGAGGAGAAAATCGGCGTGGAAACCGAGCTCTATGCCCACCCCTACGGTGAGTTCTCCCAGCCGGTCCTGCAGGCACTGGAGGAGCGCGGCTGGTATGGATTCGCGCAGCATTCCGGGGTTATCGGTGAGCACTCCCATCCCGGTGCCATGCCGCGCTTTGCCGTGGCGGATGCCTACGGCGGCATCGATGCCCTCAGGAACAAGTTGAAGGCGCGCAACTTCCCGGTTACCAGAGCCAATCTTCCGGCCCCGGTGATCGGCGACCAGAACCCGCCCCTGCTGGACATGACGGTCCCCGAGGGCTGGGACAGCGGCCGATTGAACTGCTTTGCCTCTGGCGAGGGCAAGATGGAACTCGACGCGGAGACCCTTGCCAACGGCGTGCGCATCCAGACCCGAGCCCAGAACCCCATTGAAGCCCGTCGTTCACGCTACAACTGCACCTACCCGGCGGGTGATGGCCGTTTCTACTGGCTCTCCCAGCCCTGGTTCAATCCGGAGGCACCGGAGGGCTGAGGTCAGTCGACAAGCCGCAGTGACAGGCTGCCCACGGGCTCGTGGGTCAGCCTGCGGCGCTTGCCTTGCTCGCCGACCCTGGTGCCGGACTCAAGGTCTTCCGGGCGGGTAAAGACAACCAGCCAGCGCTCACCGGAATCCGGCTTCAGCGCCAGCCTTGCCTCCATATGCCCATAGCGTCGCCAGGTTTCGGGACTGTATTCCATCACGATGTCGGTCACCATCCGGACAGGACGGAAGCCACCGTCAAGAAAAACGGCATTCGGCAGAAAGAAGCCGCCGTCGCGGATGAAACTGCGGACGCGCAGGAGTGATTGTTCAGGATCCTGTGGCAGGCGCACCAGAGCGAAACGGCTGTCGCCCGTGGCAAAACGGTACACATCGGCCTCTTCGCCGAGATCGACGGGCAGGGTCCGCTCGGGCTCCAGCTTCTGGTAGTCCAGGCGCGGCAGCGCCCCGCAGCACTGCTGCGCAAACGCATCCAGCCGGGTCTCCGACCCCTCGCCCACCCCCAGAATGGCGGCAGCTTCGGAATCCCGACGGAACCCTGGGGCGGCTGCCGCGCCCGAGGTGGTCACCCGGGCCTCGGAAGCCCGAACCGGCTCCGGCTCGCGCATCACCTGCCCCAGGGCCTCTTCCCCGTAAAGGTAGGGCGTATTGTGAATGCGTCCCTGGGCATCCCGCCAGCTGTAGAAAAGCTCCTCGGATTCCCTGCTGCTGTTTTTATCCCCGGCATCCGGATACTGTTCCAGATTGAATTCCGGATGGGAGGATTCCGCAGTCCGCGTCACCCCCGTTTCACCGGAGCCCTTCTTACCGGTGGTCTCGCCAGAGGTCTCAGAGGCGTTGCCGGCGGCCGGTGTATATCGGACCTGCCCCCGCTCATCCACCCATGCGCGCATGCCCCCTGCAGCCCCATCCCCAGCACCACTGGCACAGCCGGCGGTCACCAGCACCACCAGAACCAGCAGCGCCGGCGTCAGCCGGTCAGAAACGGCTGCGGATGGTGAGGTTGGCAAAGGTGATGGTGGTTTCGGTTTTGACATCCAGGCCTGCGTAGGGGTTGTACACAATGTTGGTGATGTTCGTGCAATTGATATTGCAGCTCGAGTCCGCCGGGATGTTCTGGGTACTTTTCATCTGGCTCAGACTCATATCGATCTGGGTGTGCTTCGACCACCTGTACCCAAGCCCGACGCCATACATTGTGCCATCCCCGATGGGCGAGAAAAGACTTTCCGCCCCTTTGGGGATGACGGTGCTCCGGTTCTGGGCCCCCGCCCTCAGATCAAGACGGTCGTTCACGTGCAGTGTCGCACCATAGCCAAGGTTCCATACATCCGTGAACTCACGGCCAATCTTCAGACTGGTGGGTGTTGCCTTTTCCGGTGACAGGATGCGGGCCGCATTCAGGAACTCCAGCTCACGGTCAAACTTGAGCTCCAGATACTTCTGGGAAGACAGATCCACATAGTCCATATCCGCATTCAGGGTCAGGAACGGCAGCACCCGCATGCTGACGCCGGTGGAGAAATGCTGCGGGTAGCTCTCCTTGATGGAGACATGGCCCTCCTCCTTCGGAACGCCGGAAGGCAGGCTCAGGATCGCGGCGCCTATGGCGCCGAGCACAGAACTGTTCACACTCTGCCAGAACGCGGCCCAGTCCTCGGTGTAGTCGATCTGGAAATCGCCCTTGAGGTTCATATCATCGCCGGAACTGTACTGGGCGCCCCAGGTGAACCAGTCAGTGGGCTCCCAGAGCACCCCCACCTTGTAGCTGGTGGAGAGGCTCTCCTCGGCCCGGAAGTTGACATTGCCGATGTCCTGGAAGGGGCCGATCTTGCCGCCACACAGGGCCAACCAGGGCGCCAGGGGTTCCTGGGCCTCCTCGTCACAGCCGAAGGCATCCTGAAGCGTGGCCCCCACGCCCACCAGCATGTTCGGGGCCCGGGTCAGCTGGTTCACCTCGATCCCCTGGTGCGAGAAATGGATACCGGCGCCCACGGTCCACTCATCATTGATCTCATAGGAAACCGTTGGTGAAAGGTAGGTGATCCGCTGAATGGCGGCCTGGGTCGGCTGATACCGGCCCGGATCATCCTCCTCACGGGAGAAGCCACCGGAGTTCTCGATGAACGCGGCATTGCCGAACGTCAGCTTCGAGCCCGGGGGCTGGACACTGAACCCGGCATTGAACGGCGCAGCGGGTGCAGCGCTTTCCATCAGCCCGATGCCCGGTATGTAGTTGGCGCCGACGTCGGTACTGCTCTTGCTGTTGGCTACCGGATCATTCTCCGCGCATTCGATGCCGAAGACATCACAGCCCTCTTCCGGCACCGTGAACGTCGCATCGAACTGCGTCATCGGCATGGCACCGCCAAGTTCCCACTGGCGCCCCTCAAGACGACTCAGTCCGGCTGGATTACGGCGGATGGCCATGATCCCGGGCGGATCCGCGGTAACCGCGTTGCCGA
>NZ_CAJXMA010000098.1:0-10530 GCF_913056445.1 uncultured Halovibrio sp. | reverse complement strand
TATGCGACCGCGCGTGCTGACCGACTATGTCGGCCAGCCGCACCTGGTAGGCGAGGGCAAGCCGCTGCGTCGTGCCGTGGAGGAGAACCAGCTCCACTCCATGATCCTCTGGGGCCCGCCGGGCGTCGGTAAAACGACCTTTGCACGGCTACTGGCGGAACAGACCTCGGCGTATTTCGAGACGCTGTCAGCTGTGGCCGCTGGGGTGAAGGATATCCGGAATGCGGTGGATGCGGCCCGGGAACGGCTGGAGATGAACGGCCAGGAAACCCTGTTGTTCGTGGACGAGGTCCACCGTTTCAACAAGTCCCAGCAGGACGCCTTCCTCCCGCATATCGAGGAAGGCACCGTCATCTTCGTGGGCGCTACCACCGAGAACCCGTCGTTCGAACTCAACAGCGCGCTGCTGTCACGCACGCGTGTGTACGTGCTGCGGGATCTTGAGGAAGCGGATCTTGTGGCGCTGCTGCGGCGTGCGCTCGAAGCGGAAGATGGGCTCAACCAGGCGGTGTCGGTGTCCGACGAGGTGCTTGGAATGATGGCCCGGGCGGCGGATGGCGATGCGCGGCGGGCAATCAACAGCCTCGAGGTGGGCGCGGATCTTGCTCGGGATGAGGGTGGCGAAAAACCCGTCATTGATGAGGCCGTTCTGGGGGAAGTGCTGCAGACGTCGCTGCGGCGTTTCGACAAGGGCGGCGATGTTTTCTACGATCAGATCTCCGCGCTGCACAAGTCGGTGCGCGGATCTGATCCGGATGCGGCCCTTTACTGGATGTGCCGGATGCTGGATGGCGGCTGCGACCCGTTGTATATTGCGCGCCGGCTGGTGCGCATTGCCAGCGAGGACATCGGTAACGCCGACCCCAGGGCCCTGAGCCTGAGTATGGAAGGATGGCAGGTGCAGGAGCGGCTGGGGAGCCCGGAAGGCGAGCTGACACTGGCGCAGGTGGTGACCTACCTGGCGCTGGCGCCCAAGAGCATCGGCGTCTATCGGGCGTTCAACGAATGCATGGCCCTGGTGCGCAAAGACCAGGACCGCCCGGTGCCGGTGCATCTGCGCAACGCGCCCACGAAACTGATGAAGGAACAGGGCTATGGCGCGGAATACCGCTATGCCCATGATGAACCCGAGGCGTTTGCGGCGGGTGAGAGCTACATGCCGGAAGCGCTCCACGGCACGCGCTTCTATGAGCCGGAACCGCGTGGCCTGGAACAGAAACTGGCGGAAAAGCGCGCCTATCTCGATCGGCTGAATGCCGCGAGCGACCGGCAGCGCTATCCGGAAGGAAACAACAACTGACGACTGGACAAGAGAGCATCATGCTGGATCCCAAATGGGTGCGAACCGATCCTGACACCGTGGCTGCCCAGCTGGCACGGCGCGGTTATGAGCTGGACACCGGGCGGGTGCGTGAACTGGAAACCCGCCGGCGTGACCTCCAGACGCGGACCGAGGAACTCCAGGCGGAGCAGAAACGCCGCTCCAAGGCCATTGGGGAAGCCAAACGCAACGGCGAGGACGCTCAACCGCTGATGGACGAGGTGGAATCCCTCAAGCAGCAGAAGGCGGACGCCGAACACCAGCTCAGGGAGCTCCAGGCGGAGCTCAACGCCTTCCTCGAGGGGATTCCGAATGTGCCGGATGAGACGGTGCCCGAGGGGGATTCCGACGAGGACAACGTTGAGATCCGGCGCTGGGGCAAACCCGCGGAACCGGCCTTTGAACCGGTGGATCATGTGACCCTGGGCGAAGGCCTTGGGGGTATGGACTTTGCTGCAGCCGCCACCATCGCCCGGGCACGGTTTGCGGTGATGCAGGGTGGGGTGGCGCGCCTGCACCGCGCGCTGACCCAGTTCATGCTGGATCTGCACACCGCCGAGCACGGCTATACGGAAACCTATCTGCCGTACCTGGTGAACAGCGACAGCCTCACCGGTACCGGGCAGCTGCCCAAGTTTGAGGAAGATCTCTTCCGGATTGACGGTGATCGGGATCTCTACCTGATTCCCACCGCCGAAGTGCCCGCCACGAATCTGGTGCGGGACAGCATCCTGGGGGCAGAGGAACTGCCGAAGCGGATGGTCTGCCATACGCCGTGCTTCCGCAGCGAGGCCGGGGCCTATGGCAAGGATACCCGGGGGATGATCCGTCAGCACCAGTTCGAGAAGGTGGAGCTGATTCATATTGTGCGGCCGCAGGACTCCGATGCGGCGCTGGAAGCGCTGACCGGCCATGCCGAGACGGTATTGCAGCGCCTAGAGCTTCCCTACCGGGTTGTGACGCTCTGTGGTGGTGACATGGGCTTTGCGGCTGCCCGCACCTACGATCTGGAAGTCTGGCTGCCCGGGCAGTCCGCCTACCGGGAAATCTCCTCCTGCAGCAACACCCGGGACTTCCAGGCCCGTCGGATGCAGGCACGCTGGCGCAATCCCGAGACCGGCAAGCCAGAGCTGGTGAACACACTCAATGGCTCGGGCCTGGCGGTAGGGCGCGCCCTCGTGGCGGTCCTGGAGAACTATCAGGAAGCAGACGGCCGGGTCCGTATTCCGGCGGCACTGAAGCCCTATATGGGCGGCATCACTGAGCTTGTACCGGAAGGAGCCTGAAGCCAATGGTGACGCAGTGGGTGAAGGATCGCCTGAGAAGCCTCCTGCCTCCGGGCAGGACGACCTCCACGGAAATCCAGCGGGGCGGCGAGGTCTATCTGGTGGGGGCAGGACCCGGGGACCCGGACCTGCTCACCATCAAGGCGCTGCGCCTGCTGCGAGAGGCGGATGTGGTGCTGCATGACCGGTTGGTCTCGGAGCCCATTATGGCCCTGATCAATGAAGGCGCGGAGGTCATCCATGTAGGGAAGGCGCGCTCCAATCACAGCGTCCCCCAGGACCGGATCAACGAGCTTCTGGTGGAATACGCACAGGCCGGAAAGCGGGTCGTGCGACTCAAGGGCGGGGATCCGTTCATATTCGGACGTGGCGGCGAGGAGATCGAACGTCTGGCGGAACACGGTGTGCCCTTCCAGGTGGTGCCTGGCATCACGGCGGCCCAGGGTTGCTCCGCTTATGCCGGGATACCGCTGACGCATCGTGATCACGCCCAGTCGGTGCGTTTCATTACCGGCCACCTGAAGAATGACAGCACGGATCTGCCCTGGCAGGATTTCGTGCAGAACCGGCAGACACTGGTCTTCTACATGGGCCTCGTCGGGCTTCCGGTGATCACGCGCGAGTTGATTGCCCATGGCATGCCGGCTGAAACGCCCTGCGCACTGGTGTCCAAGGGGACCACACCGGATCAGCAGGTTGTCAGCGCCACCCTGGAGTCCATTGTGGAGGCGGTTGATGCGGCCGGGG
Organism: uncultured Halovibrio sp.; assembly: GCF_913056445.1. Lineage (NCBI taxonomy): Bacteria > Pseudomonadati > Pseudomonadota > Gammaproteobacteria > Oceanospirillales > Halomonadaceae > Halovibrio > uncultured Halovibrio sp. The sequence continues at coordinate 7,176 of NZ_CAJXMA010000098.1, read as the reverse complement.
TGCGTGCCCCGACCATCATCATCGTGGGCGATGTGGTGAGTCTGAGAGGTCAGCTCGGCTGGCTGGAGCAGATGCCCGCCGAGCCGGAGGCGTTCAGCCCCGGTGACGGTGGGGAATCAGGTCCCTGAGTTCGTCCCGCATCTGACGGATGGCCTTCTCGGTGGTTTCCCAGTCGATGCAGGCATCGGTTACGGAGACGCCGTATTCCATCTCGTCCATGGCGGCAAGCTTCTGTTTGCCCCAGTTGATGTTGCTTTCGACCATCAGCCCAATGATGGACTGATTGCCTTCCTTGATCTGATGGGTCACATCCTGCATGACCAGTGGCTGCACTGCTGGATCCTTGTTGGAGTTGGCATGGCTGCAGTCGACCATGATGGCATTACGCACATCCGCCGCTTCCAGCTCCTTCTCACAGAGGGCGACGTTCACGGAATCGTAGTTCGGGCTTCCGCCGCCACCGCGCAGCACCACGTGGCTGTAGGGATTGCCTTTGGTCCGCGTGATGGCCACCTGGCCATTCTGGTCGATGCCCAGAAAACTGTGGGGGTTGGCGGTGGAGTTCATGGCGTTGACTGCTACATCCAGGCTGCCGTCCGTGCCGTTCTTGAAGCCGACGGCCATGGACAGGCCGCTGCTCATCTCCCGATGGGTCTGGGATTCGGTGGTGCGCGCACCGATGGCGGACCAGGCAATGGTGTCCTGCAGGTACTGTGGCGCCGTGGGATCCAGGGCTTCCGTGGCCGTGGGCAGGCCGAGCTCGGCAATATCGAGCAGCAGCTTACGGCCAATGTAGAGGCCACGCTCGATATCGAAGCTGTCGTCCAGGTGCGGGTCATTGATCAGACCCTTCCAGCCGGTAGTGGTCCGCGGTTTCTCGAAATAGACCCGCATGACAAGAAAGAGGGTGTCGCTGACCTCGTCCGCCAGCGCCTTCAGGCGCCGGGCGTAGTCCAGAGCGGCATCAGGGTCATGGATCGAGCAGGGGCCGACAACCAGAAACAGGCGCGGGTCCTTGCCATCGAGGATATTGTTGATGGTCTGACGACCTTCCAGCACGGTCCGCCGCGCTGCATCGGTCAGTGGCAGCTGCTCCTTGAGCGCCGCCGGCGTGGTCAGTACCTGTTGTTCCTCAATGTTGACGTTCTCGATGTCGCTGCTTGCCATCACTGCCTCTTGTTCACCCATGCACGGAAACGGGCCGTTATAGTGCGTCAAATCCCGCGGTGATGCAATCCGGCGGCCCTCTGTGTACTGGTCGCCGTTCGTTGCCTGGTTTAAGGTGTATGCCAGACACCCATGACCGTGCAGGGCAACGTGTGAGCCTGATTGAATCCATCATCACCGAGTTGCGGATACCGGATCTGCCGTATCCGGTGGGGCAGTCCGCGCCGGATGACAGTTCCCGCTGGCACAGTACTCTGTCGGAGGCCTGGCAGGCTGGCAGTGACGAACGGGTAGTCACCCACCTTCAGCGGACTGATGCCGTCTGGAGCATGCGTCAGGTCAACGCCGCCTATCTGGCGGATCGGATCATGAACGTCTTTCTGCGCCGTTCAGGCCTTCATCCCTACCTGGTGCACCGTGCGGCGCGACTGCGTTTCTGGCTGGCACTGGACCTTGAGGCGCGTGGTGCTGAAGCAGTCTCCGAGCAGCGCCCGCTTCACCGGTGGCTGGACAGCCTCCAGGCATTGCGGGGATGGAGCCGGACCGGGGGGCGTTCCGATAGACCGGTGGAAAGCCATCTTGCGGCTATGGAACAGGCGGTGGGCGAGGCGTTCCGCGGCGGGGAAGAGCCACTTGAGGCCTGCGTCAGTGACTGGCTGGAACAGATCAGCCACCAGGCTGAACAGGCCGAGCGTGTGGCGCAACGGCTGTGGCAGACCGAGTCCGGCGCGGCCGGCCAGCGCGCCGCGGAGCAGGCAGTGCGGGCGGCGCTTTCGCGCACCTGCCGGGGGCGGCAGCTCCCCGCCAGCCTCTGGGCCTTCATCGAGGATGACTGGCGGGTACTGATGCGTCGGGCGGCTCTGGAACACGGCATTGATTCCGAGCCCTGGCGCCATGCCTTCCGCCTTCTGGAATGGCTGATCTGGGTTGGGGATGGGAATCTGTGTGGCCAGGACCGGAACCGGCTCTATCACGTCGGGGAACAACTCACTGACAAACTGGTGCAGGTGGTCACCCTGGTGGAGGGGCGTGATCCGGATCCACAGCGCTTTGCACCGGTGGATGCGCTTCTTGCCAGGCGCCTGCGGGATGAAGCGGTGGAGCAGGAGGCCGCGAGCATACCGGAAGCGGATCCGCGCTGGCTTGAGAGACCCGATGAGGCTCAGGGGGATGAGGCCCGTAGCTGGGTGGGCAGCTGGTATCTGTACGAGGCGGATGGCCAACAGATCCGACAGTTTCTGACCGGTTTTCTGGAGGAAACCGGCGAGGTGCTCTGGACCAATGCCCGGGGCGCCAAGCTTGATATCGAGCCCTTCCGGTCGGTCAGGGAGCGATTTGAGGCCGGTGAGCTTACCCATCTGCCGGAAGCCTACCCCTTTGCCGGCGTACTCAGTGATACTCTGGACAGCCTCCAGCGAGTACTGGAGTCCCAGAGAAAGCAGCGCGAAGAGGCGCGGGACAAAGCACGGGAGGAAGCGGAGGCTTTGCGCCGGGCCCAGGAGCAGGCGTTTGAAGAAGAGCGCCAGCGGGAGCAGGAGCGCGAGGAACGGGAGGCCCGTGAGCGGGCGGAAGCGGAAAGGGAAGCCCGGGATGAGGCCGAGACACGGCGCATCAATGACGAAGCGGAAATCCGGGAGAAGGTGTTGGCGGAAGTGGATCGTCTGGAGGCCGGAAGCTGGATCCAGCTTGGCAGCGGGGAGGAAGCGCTGCGGCTGAAGCTGGCGTTGCGTATCAGGGCTTCCGGAAAACTGGTGTTCGTGGACCGGTACGGTCTCAATCGCCGGGAGATCCTGCGCGAAGATCTGGCCACCCGTGTACGGGATGGGGAAGCGCAGCTGCTCAGTGAAGGCGCTGAGTTTGCGGATACGCTTTCCCGCGTTGTGGGACGACTGCGGGTGGGGCGCTGATGACAGGAACCTGGAAGCCGGAAGACGGAGAACAGCGGGACGAGTACCGGATTGCCGGGCGTATTGTGGCGGATCTCCAGGTGGCGGACGGTGTGGGTGACGAACCACCCCGCTGGCTGCGCTGCCGCACACGGGACATCTCCGCCAGTGGCCTCAGTGTTACCGCGGACGAGCCGGTTGTGGAAGGGGCTCTGCTGAATCTGAAGGTGACGGTGGATGACAGCGCCGTTCACTCGCTGCTGACCGAGGTACGTTCGTGCCGGGAGTGGGCGGATGGCTTCTGGCGGGTTGGTCTTGCGGTGCTGGATACGGGTGACGACAGCCTTCCTGCCTGGAAGGAGACTGTCGCCATCCTGCTGGAGGCCTGAGCCCTTCAGTCCTCTATCGGGTTCATGCCCATGTTGCGGAATCCGGCATCCACATAGATGACCTCGCCCGTTATACCGCTTGCCATATCGGAGGTCAGGAAGGCCGCCGTGTTGCCAACCTCCTTTGTGGTGACATTGCGCTGGAGGGGCGTGCGCTTTTCATTCTCCGCGAGCATGCGCCGGAAACTCTTGATGCCTGAGGCCGCGAGGGTCTTGATGGGGCCGGCTGAAACGGCATTCACGCGGATGCCTTCCGGACCCATGGAGGCGGCCAGGTAGCGGACGCTGGCTTCCAGGCTGGCCTTGGCCAGACCCATGACATTGTAGTTGGGCAGAACCAGCTGCGAGCCCACGTACGTCATGGTCAGGATGGAGCCGTTCCGCCCCTGCATCAGAGGCCGTGCTTCGCGGGCCAGCGCCGTCAGGCTGTAGGAGCTGATGTCATGGGCCATCTTGAAGCCTTCACGGCTGGTTACATCGGTGAAGTCGCCGTCAAGCTCTTCGCCGGGAGCGAAGCCCACCGAGTGCACCAGGATGTCGAGGCCACCCCAGTGTTCGTTGAGGGACTCGAACAGTTCCGCGATCTGCTGATCGTCGGAGACATCGCAGGGGAACACCATGTTGCTGTTCCAGCTCTCGGCAAAGCCTTCCACCCGGGATTTGAGCTTTTCGTTCTGATAGGTGAGCGCAAGCTCGGCACCCTGTTCATGCAGTGCCTGGGCAATGCCAGTGGCGATTGAGTGTTTGCTGGCGACGCCGACGACCAGCGCTTTCTTTCCGTCCAGTATTCCCATGCTGACCTCAGTGTGTGTTGCGTATGTCCACGTACAGCTTAAGCCGCTGTCCGGGCTGAAGATAGTCCTGTGTATTGATGTTGTTCCACTGGGCGATCTGGGAGACGCCCACGTTGAAGCGGTTCGCGATGTGGCGGAGGGAGTCGCCGGAGCGCACCGTATAGCCCACGCGCCGGACCATTTCACGGCGTTCGCTCCGGGGCTGCTGCTTGTCTGTCCAGATGGCGAGCGTATCCCCGGGCCGCAGGGTGTCGCCGGGCGCCAGATTATTCCAGCTGGCCAGTTTGCTGACGGCAACATCATGCGCACTGGCGATATCCCAGAGCGTGTCTCCGGCGTTGACACGGTAGTCAATGCGGTTCTGCCCCTTGTTGCCGGAGGCAGCCTGGCGTGCTGCCCTGCGGTTGGATTCGCTCAGGGTATAGGCATTGCTGGCGTTGCCGGCAGATGGGATCAGCAGGCGCTCGCCCTTGCGGATGGTGTGGCCCCGGATGTCGTTGTGCTGGCGGATCACATCGGGGGTCGTATTGAAGGAACGTGCAATGCTGATCAGGGTATCGCCACTCTGGATGGTGTAATTGCGCCAGCTCACCCGCTGGTCCTCGGGCAGGGTGGTCAGCGCTTCCCGGAACCTGTCCGCTGAATCGGCGGGTACAAGCAGTCGGTGCGGGCCGTCCGGAGCCGTCGCCCAGCGGTTGAAGCCGGGATTGAGCCGATAGATCTCGTTCACTCCGACTCCGGCCATGCTGGCAGCCTGTGCCAGATCCAGCTGGCCGCCGATATCCACCACCTCGAAGTAGGGATCATCCGGAATGGGTTCAAGCTGGATACCGTGGGCTTCCGGGTCCGCCACGATACGGGCCAGGGCTATAAGCTTGGGCACGTAATGACGGGTTTCTCTCGGTAGATGGAGGTTCCAGTAGTCCGTGGGTCTTCCCTGGCGCTCGTTGCGTCGTATGGCACGCAGTACCCGGCCGGCACCGGCATTGTAGGAGGCGAGGGCGAGTTCGTAATCGCCGTCGAATCGCCCCGATAGCCGCTCCAGGTAGCTCAGAGCGCCCTGGGTGGCGCTGATGATGTCACGGCGCCCGTCATACCACCAGTTCTGCTCCATGCCGAAAGCGCGGCCCGTGGCTGGAATGAACTGCCAGATTCCGGATGCCCGGCCATGGGAATAGGCGAACGGATCATAGGCGCTTTCGACCAGCGGCAGGAGTGCCAGTTCGCCGGGCATGTCCCGCTTCTCGATCTCGCGGATGATGTAGGGCAGGTATCGGCGGGCCCTTTCCGCAGTCCGGTCCATGTAGGACTGGTTACGGCTGTACCAGGCGAGCTGGTCGCGCACGCGCTCGTCGTTGACATCAAGATCAAGCTTGAAGCTGTCCCGCAACCGGTGCCAGACCGTGTCATAGCCGTCATCCGTTTCGTCGGGCCCATCTTCGGCTTTTCTCTGGTGCTCGGGGCGCAGCGCTCCATCGTTGCGCACGTCGGCATCCATCCGCGCGGCCCGGGTAATGGGCGGTGGATTGCTCTCAGTACTGGCCCCCTGGGGCTGGAGACTTTCGCAGCCTGACAGCAGTGGCAGGCTGATGGCTGAAAGCAGGCATAGGAGCGGAACGTAATGCATAGGGACAGCCGGTTGGTTGAAGCCTGTGACAAACCCGGTTCACACAGCGTATCGGGATTCTAGGAAGGGCCCTGAGTACCGTCAATTAAACCGGGTAAGTTTTAATGTGGGTTCTGTTAAAAGCGGTTTTCAGCCGCGGAAACCGTCCTTCCACTCCCGGATGATGCCGAAGATGCGGTCCCCGTCGAGCCCGTGCTCGCCGGCCCTGGTTTCCGCCGAACTTACCACGGCCGGGTCATCCCAGCGCAGGAAGGGGTTAAGGCGGCGTTCCTGCCCGAGGGTGGTGGGGACCGAGGGCTGGCCGGCTTCACGCAACCGTTCAACCTTGGTCTGGTATTCCGCAAGCTCTGTGTCGTCCGGTGTGACGGCGCGCGCAAAGGCGACATTGGCGCGGGTGTATTCGTGGCCGCAGCACACCAGAGTGTTGTCCGGCCATTCGCGGAGTTTTACCAGGGAAGCGCGCATCTGTGCGGGGTTGCCCTCGAACAGCCGACCACATCCGCAGGCGAACAGGGCATCACCACAGAGGGTTATGGGTTGGCTGAGCCCCGGGCTGTCGCTGTTGAAGGCAATGTGATCACGCGTGTGTCCGGGTACGGCCAGGATCTGGAATGACAGCGCCCGCCAGCCCAGGGTGTCACCTTCACGCAGGGGGTTGGTGATGCCGCCAAAGGGTGAATCCGCAGGGCCGTGCACGGGCACCCCGCTGTCGCCGATCAGCTTGCCCACCCCCTGGGTGTGGTCCGGGTGGTGATGGGTCAGGAGAACCGCCTCAAGCGTCAGGCTGTTGCGCTCGAGGAAATCCAGGGCAGGGGCTGCTTCGCCGGGATCCACAATCAGCGCGGCTTTGCTTTCTGTATCATGGATGCACCAGATGTAGTTGTCGCTGAGTGCGGGGATGGCATCGATCTGATAGCTCATAGCGGACTCCGTTACTGGATTCACCCCCATTATAGGAAAACCAGAGCCTGTGACGAGAGCGCACTTGCCAGCTGTGGCGCAGGGCTCGACAATTGCGCTGCGGACAGGGGGAATCAGTATGAACGCAGAGGCATTCGCACACTGGCTCGGAACCGGGCTGGGTTCGGCTCTGCTGAACCAGGAACAGGCCTGTGTGGCGACGGCCATGACCCGTGTCTTCGGTACACGCCATCTTGAGGTTGGTCTGGATTCGGCACTGGCGGTCACACCACGCCTGCCGGAGGGGCAGCAGCCACAGGTGCTGCCCAAAGTGAACTCTGATACGGATCGCGGGCCGGTCATCGCCAGGCCCGAGGAGTTGCCCTTCCACGATGACTGGATGGACTCGGTGG
>NZ_CAJXMA010000097.1:0-10560 GCF_913056445.1 uncultured Halovibrio sp. | reverse complement strand
TCTCTGAACGGGAACAGGTGCTTGAGCGCATCGAACGTCGCGCCCGGGACCGTGTTCCGGTTCCGTATATAACAGGCGAAGCCTTTTTCATGGGGCTGCAGTTCCATGTTGACGAACGGGCCCTGATCCCGCGCTCGCCCATTGGCGAATTCCTGGCCACGGAAGGTGAGCCCTGGCTGGCGGGTCGGCCGGTTGAACGGATTCTGGACCTGTGCGCTGGCAGTGGCTGTATTGGAATCGCGGCGGCCCATGTGTTCCCGGCGGCCCAGGTGGATCTGGGTGAGGTGTCCCCCGGAGCCGTTGAGGTGGCGGAACAGAACATCAGGCGCCATGGCCTGGAAGGGCAGGTGCGCGCGGTGACCTCGGACCTGTTCGAGAAGCTGGATGGCCCCTATGACCTGATTCTGGCGAACCCGCCGTACGTGGATGCCAGGGATATGGCGACGCTGCCACCGGAATACCGCCATGAACCGGAGCTGGGACTTGCGGCCGGAGAAGACGGCCTGGAGCTGATGGGCCGGATCCTGAGGGAAGCACCGGCGTATCTCTCGGAAGATGGGCTGCTGGTTGGGGAAGTCGGCAACAGCCAGCCGGCGCTGGAGGCGGCTTTCCCCAGCGTTCCCTTCACCTGGCTTGAAATGGAAAACGGCGGTCACGGGGTCTTCGTGGTCGACGCGCAAACACTGGCGCAGGCGGCGCCCCTGATGAACGGATAGAATCCATGTCTGGTAATTCCTTTGGAACACTCTTCACCGTCTCCACCTTCGGCGAAAGCCACGGGTCCGCTCTGGGCTGCATCGTGGACGGCTGCCCACCGGGCGTGCCGGTTTCCACCGAGATGATCCAGGCGGAGCTGGACCTCAGGCGCCCTGGAACCTCGCGCCATACCACACAGCGCCGGGAGCCGGATGAGGTCCGGATCCTGTCCGGGGTGTTCGAAGGGGTGAGCACGGGCGCGCCCATCGGGTTGCTGATCGAGAACACGGACCAACGCTCCAGCGACTACTCGAAGATCAAGGACCAGTTCCGTCCGGCCCACGCGGATTACACCTACTGGCATAAGTACGGCATCCGCGATTATCGCGGCGGCGGCCGTTCCTCGGCGCGGGAGACCGCCATGCGGGTAGCGGCCGGCGCCATCGCCCGCGCCTTCCTGAAGGAGAAGGGCATCACCATCCGGGGGTGCATGACCCAGCTCGGGCCCATTGAGCTCGGCATGACCGACTGGTCCGCTGTGCACGAGAACGCCTTCTTCTGCGCGGAGCCGGAGAAGGTTCCGGAGCTGGAAGCCTTCATGGATAAGCTGCGCAAGGAAGGGGACTCCGTTGGGGCCCGCATCCGTGTTGAGGCGGACGGCGTTATCCCGGGTCTGGGCGAACCCGTCTTTGACCGGCTGGACGCCGACCTTGCCAAGGCACTGATGAGCATCAATGCCGTCAAGGGTGTGGAGATCGGGGCCGGATTCGACAGTGTCAGCCAGAGGGGCACCGAGCACCGGGATGAGATGACGCCGGACGGGTTTCTCTCCAATAACGCCGGTGGGGTGCTGGGCGGTATCTCGTCCGGGCAGCCGGTGGTGGCGAGCATGGCGTTGAAGCCCACGTCCAGCCTGCGGCTGCCGGGTCAGGGGATTGATGTGCACGGCAATCCGGTGGAGGTGGTGACCACCGGCCGTCACGACCCCTGCGTCGGCATCCGGGCCACGCCCATCGCGGAGGCCATGATGGCCATCGTGCTCATGGACCACTACCTGCGCCACCGCGCCCAGAATGCGGACGTGCGGGTGGATACGCCGGACATCGAAAAGGCCCGCCGTCAGCAGGAGGACTGATATGGCGGCCTCCGGGACGGGGATCTACTGGCGCCTGTCCAACCTCTACTTCTGGTTCTTCGCTGCTTTTGGGGTATTAATGCCCTACTGGGCGTTGTATCTGGAAGACCAGGGGTTCCGCTACATTGAGATCGCCCTGCTCATGGCCACCCTGCAGGGCACCAAGATCATCGCGCCCAATCTGTGGGGCTGGCTGGGGGATCGCACCGGCCGGCGGCTGCGACTGATCCGCTTCGGTGCGCTTGTGGCCGTCCTGTGTTTCAGCTTCACCCTGCTGCGCCCAGGATTCTGGGGGCTGATGCTGGTGATGCTCTCGTTCAGCTTTTTCTGGAACGCAGTGCTGCCGCTGTTTGAGGTCATCACCCTGCACAACCTGGGCAGCGACTCCAGGCGCTATGGGCGGGTCCGGCTCTGGGGATCGATCGGGTTCATCCTGTCGGTGGCCGGTTTCGGGGCGGCGCTGGATCACATGGCGGTGTCCATCATGCCCTGGCTGGTGCTGCCCCTGTTCGCCGGACTCCTCATGGCGACGCTGCAGATTCATGACGAACCCAGTACCCGCAGGCAGCCCCATCACGGATCGGTTGCGGCTATCCTGAAGCGGCCCGAGGTCTGGTCCTTCTTCATCCTGAACTTCATGCTCCAGGCCAGCCACGGGCCCTATTACACCTTTTTCTCGATCCATCTGGAGCAGCTTGGCTATGCGAAGATCAGCACCGGGGCGCTCTGGGCACTGGGCGTATTGGCGGAAGTTGGCCTGTTCCTGGTGATGCACAGGCTGCTTTCGGCCTACCCGATGCGGGTGATCATGCTCTGTGCAGCGACCCTGACAGCACTGCGCTGGTTGGTTATCGCGGAATTCTCGCAGTTTCTCTGGATCCTGCTCGGGGCACAGCTGCTTCATGCGGCCTCCTATGCCGCCTTGCACGCGGCCTCGGTGCACTACATCCGGGTGCAGTTCGGCGAAGGGCACCAGGGGCAGGGGCAGGCGCTGTACAGCGGGCTGACCTACGGGGCAGGCGGTGCTTTCGGCGCCTGGATCTCGGGCGTGCTGGTAGAGTGGGAGAGCACCGTCGCCGCCTTCTACGGCGGCGCCGGTTTCATGCTGGTGGGGGTCGCCGCCGCCTGGCTCTGGATGCGGCCCGCGCCGCAGAGAGCGTACGCCGGCCAGTAAGCAGCGGCTGATCCCGTCAAACCTGGGGTTACAGGTTGTCGAAGTCGCTGGGGTCGTGACGCTCCGGGAGCTTGCTTCCCTCATCGCCCCAGGTCTTGTTGACGAGGCGACCCCGCTTGACGGCCGGGCGCGCGGCGATCTCATCCGCCCAGCGGATCACGTTGGTGTAGGTGTGCGCTTCCAGAAATTCGGCCGCGTCATAGACCTTGCCCTTCACCAGCGCGCCGTACCAGGGCCAGATCGCCATGTCCGCGATGGTGTACTCATCCCCGGCGATGTAGCGGTTGTCCGCCAACTGCCGGTTGAGCACATCCAGCTGGCGTTTCACTTCCATGGTGAAGCGGTTGATCGGATACTCGTAGGATTCCGGGGCATAGGCGTAGAAGTGCCCGAAGCCACCGCCCAGCAGTGGGGCCATGCCCATCTGCCAGAACAGCCAGGAGAGGGTCTCGGTGCGTCCATGGGGATCGGTGGGCAGGAAGGCCCCGAACTTCTCGGCCAGATAGAGCAGGATGCTGCCGGATTCAAAGATCCGCAGTGGTGGGTTCTGGGTGTGATCCATCATCGCGGGGATCTTGGAGTTCGGGTTAACGGCCACGAAGCCGCTGCTGAACTGCTCGCCTTCAAGGATGCTGATGGGCCAGGCGTCGTATTCGGCCTCGGAGTGGCCGGCTTCCAGCAACTCCTCGAGCATAACAGTCACTTTCACGCCGTTGGGCGTAGCCAGGGAATAGAGCTGCAGAGGGTGCTTGCCCACCGGCAATTCCCTGTCATGCGTGGGGCCGGCAATGGGGCGGTTGATGCTGGCGAAACGCCCGCCACTGGCGTCTTCCCACTTCCAGACTTTCGGAGGCGTGTAGCTGTTGTCGCTCATGGTCAGGCTCTCTCACTGCATTGGTGTGGTAGCCACGGCAACCGTGGACAGCATGGAGTATGCCATCCGCTGGCGGCATTGAGCAGGGGATCTCAGTAGGCATCCCGGATCAGATCGATACCGGGCTTCAGCACCCGGCGCCACTGCGCATCCAGTGTCGCATCGTACTCTGGGTCGTGTTTGCTGACAGCCTGCATCAGGGCATCCAGCCAGAGCGAATACCATTCGGGCGAGATATTGTAGCCGTGCCTTGAATGGCTTTGCCCCAGCTGTTTCAGCTTGGTGTCGGGCATGCCTCGGGCGTAGAGGATCAACTGCATGATGCCGTTGCGCAGGAGGTGGCGCTGCTGCTTCATGTCGGTATCGCGGAACTGGTCCTTGATGGTCTGAGAGCTGCTCATGAAGTAGTCGTAGAAATCAACGAAAAACTGTTCGCCCGTGCAGACCCGCCCATAACTCTGGAATACCGCTTCTACTTCCGAGCTGTCCATGAAATCCCCTGTCTTTAGTTCTGCCTGTCTGTGATGGCCCGGAATTATAAAACAGTCAGCCGGTTTCGGCACAGCGCGCCGGTGCCTGTCCCTGAACGGTTTCAAGAAGGGCGCGGGCCGCTGTCCCGGGTTCCCGTCCCCTGATGCCCACGGCACCCAGCATCCGGGTTACGGGCTCCGGTACGTCCAGGACCACCAGGGTGCTGTCGAGCATGGTGTTGGGCAGAACCGACCACCCCAGTCCCACGCTGGTCATCATCTTGATGGTTTCGAGGTAGTTGGTGGGCATCTGGGCATCCAGTGTGATTCCTTGTTGAAGAAAATGGTGGGAGACGACCCGGTAGGTTTCGGTATTACTGTCGGGCAGGATGGCCTGGTACTGCGCAATGTCCTCAGGGGCCAGCTGCTGCTTGTGGGCTAGGGGGTGGTCAGGGCCACAAACGAAGCTCATTGGATCTTCCCAGGCGAACCAGACCTGGAAGCGTTCCATGATCCGGTCGTTGAGTGTCACCCATGCAAGTGGGGCGTCATGCTGGTGCAGTTGCTGGAAGACCTGTTCGGACTCGAGGAACTGGAGGTTGAAGGTCAGGTCGGGATGGGCCTTCTGCAGGGCGCGCAGCCAGTTCGGGAGATGGTGGAGGCCGATATGGTGGCTGGTGATCAGCGACAGGGGGCCGTGCATTCGCTGGTCAAGGCTGGTGAGGGCTTCACGGGCGTTGTGGAGTTCGTCCAGGACCTTCCGTGCATGGGGAAGCAGGGCATGGCCGGCGTCGGTCAGCCGCAGGCTGCGGCCGTTGCGTTCAATCAGGGGGCGACCGGTCTGGTGTTCGAGGGTGGCGATGCGTTTGCTGACGGCGGATTGAGTGAGGTGCAGGGCTTCTGCGGCCTCGGAGAAGGAGCCGGTGTCGATGACGGTGGTGAAGGCGATCAGTGATTGGGTGTCCATAGCACTAAAGATTGGTACCTGGTTGCAGGGTACGATGAGTGGGGAGTCTTTCACGGGAAAGGTTGTAAATACTTTTCAATTGCGCAGTCCTGCTTCACTGAAAAGTCCTGGGTTTACATCCGTGTAAACCCGTTTGCGCTTAATCGCGCAAACCCCTGTACGCTGCTCTTCCGCCATCCATGGCTCCAGAGCTTCCCGTGAAAGACTCCCCACTCACCGTACCCCCGGGAGTGTTGCCGTTCGCAAACGTGCTCCAAACGTAAGCTGTAGGAGCCCGCCTCGCGGGCGATCCTGATTCAAGATTCCAAAAAGGAATCCTTTTCAGGAAAAACATGAATTGAAGTGATCTGATCAGAGTCTGTACCATTAACGAACAATCGGTCAAACCACGTCAGCTCCGCTATGGGGGAGGGCGTGTCCGCTCGCAACGGGGGTAGCACCATGAGTGGCAAGACACTGTACGACAAACTGTGGGATTCGCATCTGGTCAAGGAGCGTGCTGACGGCTCCTGCCTGATCTACATCGACCGGCACATGCTGCACGAGGTAACGTCACCGCAGGCGTTCGAGGGGCTTCGGCTGGCTGGGCGGACGCCGTGGCGGATTGATGCGAATCTGGCGACGGTGGATCACAACGTGCCGACCACCGGGCGTGAGAATGGTGTTGAGGGGATCGAGGACCCGATCTCGCGCACCCAGGTTCGGACTCTGGATGACAACTGCAATGAGTTCGGCATTGTCGAGTACGGCATGAACGATCAGCGCCAGGGGATCGTTCACGTCATCGGGCCGGAGCAGGGAGCGACCCTGCCGGGGATGACGGTGGTATGCGGGGATTCGCATACGTCCACCCATGGGGCTTTCGGGGCGCTGGCGCATGGGATCGGCACCTCCGAGGTCGAGCATGTGCTGGCGACCCAGTGCCTGGTGCAGAAGAAGTCAAAGAATATGCTGGTGCAGGTCGATGGTGAGCTGAAGCCGGGGATCACGGGCAAGGATGTGATGCTGGCGATCATCGGAAAAATTGGCACCGCCGGCGGTACCGGTTATGCCATTGAGTACGCGGGCTCGGCGATCCGCGGCCTGTCGATGGAGGCGCGCATGACCATGTGCAATATGACCATCGAGGCGGGTGCGCGGGCCGGCATGGTGGCGGTGGATGACACGACCATCGACTACGTGAAGGATCGGCCCATGGCGCCGAAGGGCGAGATGTGGGAGCGCGCGGTTGCGTCCTGGCGCGAGCTGAAGAGTGACGACGATGCCGAGTTCGACAAGGTGGTTCATCTGGATGCGGCTGATATCGAACCCCAGGTCAGCTGGGGAACGTCGCCGGAGATGGTGACCAATGTCGGGGATCGTGTCCCGGATCCGGCGAATGAGTCGGATCCCATCAAGCGTGAAGGCATGCAGCGGGCCCTGAAGTACATGGGGCTGGAACCGAACACCCCGATGACGGGCATCCAGCTTGACCGGATCTTCATCGGCTCTTGTACCAATGCCCGGATTGAGGACCTGCGTGAAGCGGCGTCCATCCTCAAGGGGCAGACGATTGCATCCACGCTCAAGCAGGCGATGGTCGTGCCCGGCTCCGGTATGGTGAAAGCCCAGGCCGAGAGGGAAGGGCTGGACCGGATCTTCATTGATGCAGGGTTCGAGTGGCGGGAGCCGGGCTGCTCCATGTGTCTGGGGATGAACCCGGACCAGCTGGGTGAAGGGGAGCATTGTGCCTCCACCTCCAACCGGAACTTCGAGGGCCGGCAGGGCTTTGGCGGGCGCACGCACCTGGTGAGCCCGGCTATGGCAGCTGCCGCCGCTATTCATGGCCATTTTGTGGATATTTCCGACTACTACGACAGGGCGGGGTGAGATCATGAAGGCATTCACCAGGCACACGGGGCTGGTTGCCCCCATGGATCGGTCCAATGTCGACACTGACATGATCATCCCCAAGCAGTTCCTCAAGTCGATCAAGCGCACTGGCTTCGGGCCCAACCTGTTCGACGAGCTGCGCTATCTGGACGAAGGTCAGCCAGGCAAGGACAACAGTCAACGGCCGCTCAACCCTGAGTTCGTGCTGAACCAGGCGCGTTACCAGGGAGCGAGTGTGCTGCTGACGCGCGCCAACTTCGGTTGCGGCTCCAGCCGTGAGCACGCGCCCTGGGCGCTGGAGGATTTTGGTTTCCGGGCGATTATCGCCCCGAGTTTTGCCGATATTTTCTACAACAACTGCTTTAAAAATGGCCTGTTACCGCTTGTTCTGAAAGAGGAAGAGGTCGACGAGCTGTTCCGTGCGGTGGAGTCCGTCGAGGGCTATGCACTGACCGTGGATCTGGAGAATCAGACTGTTGCCACGCCGGACGGTAAGATCTATCACTTCGAGGTGGATGAGTTCCGGCGCCACTGCCTGCTCAACGGCCTCGACGATATCGGCGTGACACTTGAGGATGCGGATGCCATCCAGACCTACGAGGAACGCCGGAAGCAGGAGGCGCCCTGGTTGTTTCCTGCCGGGTGAGTTCCTGGAAGCTGTTCCGGATTGCCTGCGGGGCAGGCTTCTACAGCAATACATTAGTTTTCATATGTAGGAGCCCGCTTTGCGGGCGATTTTCGTAATAACCCTCGAAACTGGATTACTGGACAAGGATCATGATGCTATGACACAGAGAGTACTCTTCCTGCCGGGTGACGGCATCGGCCCGGATATCATCGAGCAGGCACGCGCGGTTCTTGGGCACGCCAATGAACGGCTTTCGCTGGGACTCGATTTCGATGAGGCGTTGGTCGGCGGTGCCGCCATCGAGGCCGCGGGCACTGCGCTCCCGGACGACACCATGAGCAGGGCGCGGGAAGCCGGGGGCATCCTGCTGGGCGCTGTGGGCGGCCCCAAGTGGGATCATCTGGAGATGGCCAATCGGCCCGAGAAGGGGCTGCTGGGCCTGCGCTCCGGCCTGGGTCTTTTCGCCAATCTGCGTCCCGCGTTCCTGTACCCGCAGTTGGCGGAGGCCTCCAGCCTGCGTCCGGAAGTGGTCAGCGGCCTGGACATCCTGATCGTGCGGGAGCTCACCGGCGGCATCTACTTTGGTCAGCCCCGTGGCGTTGAGACGCTGGAAAGCGGAGAACGGGAAGGGATCAATACCTATCGCTACAACGAATCCGAGATCCGGCGCATCGGGCGCGTGGCATTTGAGTCCGCGCGTCAGCGCAACGGACGACTATGTTCCATCGACAAGGCCAACGTGCTGGAAGTGACCGCGCTGTGGCGTGAGGTAATGGAGGATCTGGCGACGGAGTATCCGGACGTTGAGCTGAGTCACATGTATGTGGATAACGCCGCCATGCAGCTGGTGCGCGATCCGAACCAGTTTGACGTGATTGTCACCGGCAATATGTTCGGTGATATCCTGTCTGATGAGGCAGCCATGCTGACCGGTTCCATCGGGATGCTGCCCTCGGCGGCGCTGAACGAGAGCAAGCAGGGCATGTACGAACCCTGCCACGGGTCGGCGCCGGATATTGCGGGCCAGGACAAGGCGAACCCGCTGGCGACGATTCTGTCCGGTGCCATGATGCTGCGGTACAGCTTTGGCATGGAAGGTGCAGCGGGCGCGATCGAAAAAGCGGTGCAGGACGTGCTGGAACAGGGGCTGCGTACGCCGGATATCCATTTCGAGGGCACGCAGCTGGTTGGCACCCGCGCCATGGGCGAAGCGGTGCTATCGGCCCTGGACACGCACCTGTAGGAGCGGCCATGGCTGCGATCGCCGCAGCCCCGGCGAAAAACCCAAGACACTGAAAACAGAGGCGGCACAATGAAGCGAGTAGGTCTGGTTGGCTGGCGTGGCATGGTCGGATCCGTGCTCATGCAGCGGATGCAGGAAGAGAATAATTTCGCCGGAATCGAGCCGGTGTTCTTCACCACATCCCAGGCGGGCAAGCCCGCGCCGGACTTCGGCAAGGAGGCGCCGCCGCTCAAGGATGCCCGGGACATTGATGAACTCAAGGCGATGGACATCATCGTCACCTGTCAGGGTGGGGACTATACGAATGAGGTCTATCGCCCCCTCCGCCAGTCAGGCTGGAATGGTTACTGGATTGACGCCGCCTCCGCCCTGCGGATGGAGGATGAATCGGTGATTGTTCTGGACCCGGTGAATCGTGGCGTGATTGACCGGGCTCTGGATGCCGGGCAGCGTGATTTCATCGGCGGTAACTGCACGGTCAGCCTCATGCTGATGGGCATTGGGGCCCTGTTTGATCATGATCTGGTGGAATGGATCAGCCCCATGACCTACCAGGCCGCCTCTGGCTCCGGCGCCAAGCACATGCGGGAGCTGCTGGATCAGATGGGGGCGCTTAACGGCGCCGTATCCGATCTTTTGGCGGATCCGTCCTCGGCGATCCTGGAGATTGACCGGCAGGTGACCTCGACCATGCGCAGTTCCGAGTTCCCCACGGAGAATTTCGGTGTGCCTCTGGCGGGCAGCCTGATTCCCTGGCTCGACAAGCCCATGCCCTCCGGCCAGAGTAAGGAGGAATGGAAAGCGGGCGCGGAGAGCAACAAGATCCTCGGGCGTACTGATAACCCGATCCCGATTGATGGCACCTGTGTTCGCGTGGGCGCCATGCGCAGTCACAGCCAGGCGCTGACCATCAAGCTTCGCAGGGACGTTCCGCTTGCGGATATCGAAGCCATGCTCCGGGAGCACAGTGAGTGGTGCGAGGTGGTACCCAATGAGCAGCAGGCCAGTATGGAAAAGCTGAGCCCGGCTTATGCCACCGGCAGCCTGACGGTTCCGGTCGGTCGGCTGCGCAAGCTGGCCATGGGCGGGGAGTATCTCAACGCCTTCACCGTGGGCGATCAGCTGCTGTGGGGGGCGGCTGAACCGCTGCGGCGTATGCTGGCCATCCTGCTTGAGCGTGATGGCTGATTCCTGAATGCAGCGTCCCGGTCTGGCGTGAACCGGGGCGCATTCCCGCCAGCCGGGCGCTTCCAGTGCCCGGCGATTTATTGCGTAATTCGCAGTTATCAACAATACTTCCGCTTAACTTCATAATTACAGGTCTATTTCCGTAATCTGCGCGGAATCCGTGGACGGCTGCCTGACGAGAACGGGGAAAGGAAACGGCATGAAAGTACGCAAACTGGCGGTGGCGCTCGCCCTGGCAGGCGGGCTGGGATCAGGTCTGGCTCATGCGCTGGGCATGGGGGGAGGCCGGATACTGACCAAACTCAACGAAACG
>NZ_CAJXMA010000096.1:0-10810 GCF_913056445.1 uncultured Halovibrio sp. | reverse complement strand
GGTCGGCGCGGAGCAGGTCCTGCCGTTCTCAACCGGCGTAATCGGCGAACCACTGCCGTTGGCGCGCATGCTGGAGGCCATCCCGAATGCGGTGACGGACCTGGACCCCAACGGCTGGGCGAAAGCGGCACCTGCCATCATGACCACGGACACGCTGCCCAAGGGGGCAACCCGCCGGGTGATGATTGGCGGTAATCCAGTGCATATCTCCGGCATCAGCAAGGGTGCCGGTATGATCCGCCCCAACATGGCCACCATGCTCGCCTTCGTTACCACGGACGCCGCGATTCCGGCGGACGTACTCAGGCCGCTGGTGCGTGAGCTGGCGGACGCCAGCTTCAACCGCATCACCATTGACGGTGACACCTCCACGAACGACGCCTGCCTGCTGGCAGCGACCGGTCAGAGCCCCGCCGAGGTTGTGGATTCCCGGGGACAGGTTGTGCCGGAACTGCGCGAGGCGCTGGCGTCCGTGTTCCTGGAGCTTTCCCATGCCATTGTGCGGGATGCGGAAGGCGCGACCCGGTTCGTGACCGTGGAGGTTGGCGGGGCCGCCGATGCCGATGAGGCCTGCCGTGTGGCTTTCGCCGTGGCCGAGTCGCCGCTGGTCAAAACGGCGCTCTACGCAGCCGACCCCAACTGGGGCCGGATACTTGCGGCCGTGGGGCGTGCGGGCATCGAGAACCTCGCCATCGATGGCGTCTCAATCCATCTCGATGATGTCTGCATCGTCCGCCACGGTGGGCGGGCCCCGGAGTACACCGAGGCGGCCGGCCAGGCCGTGATGGACCAGCAGGAGCTGACCATCCGCATCGACCTGGGGCGTGGCAGCGCACTGGAACGGGTCTGGACCTGCGATTTCTCCCATGAGTACGTCACCATCAACGCCGAATACCGGACCTGAGAGTGTGAAAACGGTTCACGTTGCTGTGGCAGCTGTCTCTCGCCATGAGGGTGGGCGCGAGCAGGTGCTCGTGGCACAGCGTCATGCGCACCAGCATCAGGGCGGCCTTCTGGAGTTCCCCGGCGGCAAGGTTGAGCCCGGCGAGTCCGCTGAGGCAGCGCTTGTGCGTGAACTCGATGAGGAGGTCGGCCTCCGGGTGCCGGAAAGCGGCCTGGGCTTTGAATTGAGCCTGACCCACGACTATGGCGACCGCCGTGTCCAGCTGGATCTCTACCGCGCCACCGGATTCTCGGGAGAACCCCAGGGTCGGGAAGACCAGCCGCTGATGTGGCTCGATGTGGCCACCCTGGATCCAGGTGACTTTCCCGCCGCCAACCGCCGCATGATCCAGGTGCTGGCGCTGCCGGCACGCACGCTGGTTACCGGTGCCGGCGTGACGGCGGATGAACTCGCAGACCGGCTTCGGGGCTGGGCGGGCAGCCAGTGCCTGCTGCGCTGCCCGGAGCTCGATGATGCGGCGTATCAGGGGCTGGCTTCCGCCTGTGTGCCAGTGGCCCGAAACGCGGGCTGTGCGCTGGTGCTTCACGGCGCACAAGAACGTCTCGCGGCGGTTCCCGATGCCAACGGTCTGCACCTGCCCTGGCGGGAGGCACGTGCTCTCATGGAGCGCCCTGTCAGCAGGGCGTACCGCCTTGGGGTGTCCTGTCACGATCGCGCCAGCCTGGAGCACGCACAGAGGCTGGGCGCGGACTATGCCTTTCTCTCGCCGGTCAGACCCACGGCCAGCCACCCCGATCGCCCGCCACTGGGCTGGGACGGTTTCGAGGCGCTGGTGACGGGTCTGGATCTTCCGGTCTATGCACTGGGCGGGGTTGGTGGCGATGATGTGGCGCAGAGCCGCCGGCATGGCGGCTGTGGAATTGCCGGTATCGGCTTCTGGTGGCATTGAAGGAGGAATGAATGAGCGGTCTCAGTCATGTGGACGAAACCGGGGCGGCCAATATGGTCGATGTCGGGGACAAGGCGGTGACCCAGCGCGAGGCGAGAGCGGGGGGCATGATCCGGATGCAGGCGGAAACCCTGGACATGATCCTGGCGGGCGAACACCCCAAGGGGGATGTGCTGGCTACCGCGCGGATCGCCGGCATCATGGCGGCCAAACGCACCCATGAGCTGATTCCCCTGTGCCATTCGCTGAACCTGAGTTCGGTCAAGGTCTGGCTCACGCCCCGGGAGAATCGTGATGGCATCGACATTGAAAGCCGGTGTCGCCTCAACGCCGCAACCGGCGTGGAAATGGAGGCGCTCACTGCTGTATCGGTGGCGGCACTGACGCTCTATGACATGTGCAAGGCGGTGGACCGTGGCATGGTCATGGACGGTATCCGGCTGCTGGAAAAACAGGGCGGTCAGTCCGGTCACTGGCAAGCACCGGAGGAAGGCGGGGCCTGACCCCGTTCAGCGGCGCTGCGCCTTCTGTTAAACTGCCGCCTCTTTTCATCCTGAGAGGATCGCCCGTGGTCGTCCGATTCATCGAGAGCTGTCGCCTCCCCACGCCTTTCGGTGTGTTCGATATGCATGGGTTTGAGGAAATCGACACCGGCCAGGAGCATGTGGCGCTCAGTCTGGGCGAGGTCTCGGACGGCCGGCCCGTGCTGGGGCGCACCCATTCCGAATGCCTCACCGGTGATGCCCTCTACAGCATGCGCTGCGACTGCGGCTACCAGCTGGAAGAGGCCCTGCGCAGCATCGCCATCGAGGGGCGTGGGGTGCTGCTCTACCTGCGCCAGGAAGGTCGGGGCATCGGGCTTCTGAACAAGATCCGGGCCTACCGGCTGCAGGATGAGGGAGCGGACACGGTGGAGGCGAATGAGCGCCTTGGCTTCGCTGCGGATCTTCGGGATTACAGTATGTGCCTGGACATGCTCGAACATCTGGGCATCAAGCAGCTGCGGCTGATGACCAATAACCCGGTCAAGGTGGATTCGCTCCGGGATCTGGGCGTGGACGTGGTTGAACGGGTGCCGCTGGAGGTGGGCCGCAATCCCCACAATGAGTCCTATCTGAACACCAAGCGCTCACGCATGGGGCACTGGTTCCATACCCACCAGGACGACGATCCGCCGCCCTCACAGGAGTGAGGGATCAGGTCTGGGCGACGGCGAGGCCGCTGTCGCCACTGTTCCGGGAAAGGCGCTGGCTGATGGCACTGTGGATGCCCTCTGCATCCAGTCCGGCGTCCGCCAGTTGCTCCGCAGGCTTACCATGGTCGATGAAACGGTCGGGCAGGCCCAGCTGAAGCAGGTCCACGCCAACCCCGGCGGCATGCAGGTGTTCCGAGACGCCACTGCCGGCACCGCCGGCCACCATGTTCTCCTCGATGGTCACCAGCAGGTCGTGACTGGCGGCCAGCTTTTCAACCAGCGCCGTGTCCAGTGGCTTCACAAAGCGCATGTCCGCCACCGTGGCATCCAGTGATTCCGCCACTTCAAGCGCGGGGGTGACCATGGCCCCGAAAGCCAGTATGGCCACACGGGTCCCCTCACGGCGCACCACGCCACGGCCCAGTGGCAGTGCTTCCATGTGCTCATCGACGGCCGCGCCGGGGCCCGTGCCCCTGGGGTAGCGCACGGCGGCCGGGCCTTCGTGGGACCAGCCGGTGTAGAGCATGTGCCGTGTCTCGTTCTCGTCCGAGGGCGCCATCACCACCATATTGGGCACGCAGCGCAGGTAGGTCAGGTCGAAGGCACCGGCGTGGGTCGGGCCGTCCTCGCCCACCTGACCGGCGCGGTCCAGAGCGAAGAGCACGTCCAGGTTCTGCAGGGCGACGTCATGGATCAGCTGGTCGTAGGCCCGCTGCAGGAAAGTGGAGTAGATGGCGACCACAGGCTTGGCCCCGTCACAGGCCATGCCGGCGGCCAGCGTGACCGCGTGCTGCTCGGCGATGGCCACATCGAAGTAGCGTTCCGGGAAGCGCTCAGAGAAAGCCACCAGGTCCGAGCCTTCGCGCATGGCCGGGGTAATGCCCATTACCCGGTTATCCTGCTCGGCCATGTCGCACAGCCACTGGCCGAATATGTTCGAGTACTTGGGCTTCTTCGGAGCATCCGCTGGCTGGACGGGCGGTGCCGGTTCGATCTTGTTGATCGCGTGGTAGCCCACCGGATCGGACTCGGCGGGGCCGAAGCCCTTGCCCTTGGTGGTGACCACGTGCAGGAACTGGGGGCCGTCGAGCTGGCTGATGGTCTCGAGGGTTTCCAGCAGCAGCGGCAGGTCGTGGCCGTCGATGGGGCCGATGTAGTTGAAGCCCATCTCCTCGAACAGGGTGCCTGGTGCCAGCATGCCCTTGAAGTGCTCCTCGGTGCGGCGGACCAGGGCCTTGAGGCCGGGAGTGTTGGCCAGTGCGCGCTTGCTGCTGTCGCGCACCTGATTGTAGGTCCGGCTCGCCAGGAGGCGTCCGAAGTAGTTGGAGAGTCCGCCCACGTTGTGGGAGATGGACATCTCGTTGTCGTTCAGCACCACCAGCAGGTTGGCGCGCACGTCCGCGGCATGGGTCAGGGCTTCGAAGGCCATGCCGGCGGTCATGGCGCCATCGCCCATGACCGCGATGCCCTTGCGGTTGCGCCCCTGCTGGCGGGCGGCCAGGGCCATGCCCAGAGCCGCGCTGATGGAGGTGCTGGAATGGCCCACCCCGAAATGGTCGTAGGGGCTTTCATCCCGGTTGGGAAATGCGGCCAGGCCATCTTTCTTGCGGATGGTGCGCAGCTGTTCCCGGCGCCCAGTCAGGATCTTGTGAGGGTAGGCCTGGTGACCCACATCCCAGACCAGGCGGTCCTCTGGTGTCTCAAAGATGTAGTGGAGCGCCAGGGTCAGTTCCACTACTCCGAGCCCGGCCCCGAAATGGCCGCCGGACTGGCCCACGGACCACAGCAGGAATGCCCGCAGTTCGCGTGCCAGCGGTACCAGCTGGTCCCGGCCGAGCGTGCGCAGCTGTTCCGGCGTGTTGACGCGATCCAACAGGGGCGTCTCCGGGCGCTGCGTGGGTATGCTGTTGAAAACGGTCTTGTCCTGCATCCGGGCTTTGCTGCCTTGGCGGTTCCTGACGGTAATCCCGCATTATAGAGAAATCGGCGCGGAGAATCAGTTCCGCGTTTCCCGGCACAATAAGCCCACCACTCCGGCAGTGACAACAGGGGGACGTCAGTGGTTGCGCTCGATAATGAACGCGGCCAGTGCGGCGAGCAGAGAGGCGTCACCGGAAACCCGCTCCAGGTGACCCAGGGCATCACGGTGAAGTTCATCCAGCCGCCCGCGGGCGCCTTCCAGGCCCAGCAGGGTCGTGTAGGTGGCTTTATCCGAAGCCGTGTCCGACCCCTGGGGCTTGCCGGTTACAGAGGCGCTGCCTTCCACATCCAGGATGTCATCCTGCACCTGGAAGGCAAGGCCGATACTGCGCCCGAACGCACGCAGCGAGGTGATGAGTGGTTCATCGCCTCCGGCGCAGTGGGCGCCGAGCACCAGTGAGGCTTCGATGAGCGCCCCGGTCTTGCGCCGGTGCAGCGCCTCAAGGGCGTCCATGGAGGGATGGGCGCCGGTGGCGTCCAGATCCAGTGCCTGTCCTCCCGCCATGCCCCGGTGACCGGAGGCGGCGGAGAGTTCCCGGATCATGGCCACAACCGTGGTCGCCGGCCGGTCAGTGCCGGAAAGCGTCTCGAAGGCAAGCGTCTGCAGGGCATCCCCGGTGAGGATGGCGGTGGCCTCATCGAATGCTACGTGGCAGGTGGGCTGCCCGCGGCGGAGGTGGTCGTCATCCATTGCCGGCAGGTCATCGTGTACCAGTGAGTAGGCATGGATGAACTCAACCGCCACTGCAGCGGGCAGGGCGTAGTCATCGTTGCTTTCCCCGGCACAGCGGCAGGCGGCCAGCACCAGCGCGGGGCGCAGGCGTTTGCCGCCACCGAGGACCGCGTGGCGCATGGCCTGGTGAAGGCGGCGGGGCTCGGTGTCCGGGTCCGGAAGCGCCTGTTCCAGGGCGAGCTCCAGGCGCTGACGGGTGTCGTTGAGGAAGGCGTCGACGGTCATGCCTCGGAGCTGTCCTCCGGGAAGGGACGTGTTTCAAGCTCGCCCTGGCTGTTCTCGATGACCTGCTCCACCCGCTGCTCCGCATCGCGCAGGGACTGCTGGCATGAGCGGGTGAGCTGAACGCCGCGCTCGAACGCCTTCAGGGATTCCTCCAGTGGCATATCCCCCTGTTCGAGCTTGCGAACCAGGGATTCCAGCTCCTGGATGCTCGTCTCGAAGGTGGCGGCATTGCCGCTGTCACTGTTGCTGCTGTCACTTTCACTCATGCATCCACTCCCGTTGCTGCCGGTGCCACCACCGGGTGAACGGCCGGATTGTAGCATGCCCTCGGGGCCAGTCACCCGCGCTGGGCCGTAATCCGGAACCGCGGCGTCCGGGCCTGCGGCCGTTTCCATCCTCTGGTACCATGCCGGCCTTCATTGGACAACGGAACGGAACGGAATCGGATGGGCATCCTCGAAGCACTGGCTTTCTATCTGGGACTGGGCGCCGTTGCTGGAACGCTGGCCGGTCTTTTCGGAATCGGCGGCGGGCTCATCATCGTCCCCGCGCTGGTGTTTGCCTTTGGCTGGCAGGGTGTCAGCGGGAGCATTTCCGCGCACCTGGCGGTCGGTACCTCGCTGGCCACGGTCGTGTTCACTTCCCTGAGTTCCATCCGAACCCACCACGGCAAGGGCGCCGTCCGCTGGGAGCTGTTCCGGCCCATGGCTGCGGGTATACTGCTGGGGGCCGCGCTGGGCGCAGTAACGGCCGGGCTTCTCAGCGGTGAGATGCTTCAGGGGATCATTGGTGTCTTCGTGCTCCTGGTTGCCGCTAAGATGGTGACCGGCTGGTCCCCAATGGCATCCGACCGCCAGCCCGCGAAAGCGGAACTCGGCGGTGTGGGTGGTGGCATCGGCTGGCTTTCCGCGATTGTCGGCATCGGTGGTGGCACGCTGACAGTGCCGTACCTGACGTGGGTCGGGGTCCGCATGCAGCACGCGGTGGGCACATCGGCGGCCTGTGGCCTTCCCATTGCGGTGTCCGGAGCGCTGACGAACATGGTCGTGGGCTGGGGGCGTGAGGGACTTCCGGAGTACAGTGTCGGGTTCGTGTTCCTGCCGGCGCTGCTGGGTATTGTACTGATGAGCGTTCCCTTTGCCCGCGTTGGGGCGCTGTTGGCACACCGGTTGGATGAGCGCTGGCTCAAGCGCCTGTTCGCGCTGCTGCTGGTGGTGATTGGTGTGCGGTTTCTGATTTCAGGTTGAAGGTCTCATGCTGGTACATCCGCAATTTGATCCGGTCGCTGTTTCACTGGGCCCTCTGGACATCCACTGGTACGGGCTGACCTACCTGGTCGCCTTCGTCGGGGGCTGGGCTCTGGCGCGGCTGCGTACCAGCCGCCCGGATTCGCCGGTCAACGCCGAGCAGCTGGGGGACCTGCTGTTCTATATGGCGCTGGGTGTGATCCTCGGCGGGCGCTTTGGCTACGTGCTGTTCTACCACTTTGAACGCTTTCTGGCGGAACCGCTCTGGCTCATCCAGATCTGGGAAGGTGGTATGTCCTTCCATGGTGGTCTCATCGGTGTACTGGCGGCCATGCTGATGTTCGCCCGCCGTATCGGCACCGGTTTCTTCAATATCGCGGATTTCATCGCACCGGTGATTCCCGTGGGCCTGGGCCTAGGGCGGATTGGTAACTTCATCAACGGTGAACTCTGGGGGCGCCCCACATCGCCGGAACTGCCCTGGGCCATGGTGTTTCCACAGGCTGGGGATGCCCTGCCGCGCCATCCCTCGCAGCTTTACCAGTTCGCGCTTGAGGGGGTGCTGCTGTTCGTGGTGCTGTGGTGGTTCTCTGCCAGGCCACGACCTCGCATGGCGGTTTCAGGGCTCTTCCTGGCCGGTTATGGGGTGCTGCGTTCCGTGGCCGAGTTCTACCGCGAGCCTGATGCCCATCTGGGCTTTGTGCTGCTGGACTGGATGACCATGGGGCAGGTCCTGTCCGCGCCCATGATCGTGGCCGGCGTCATTCTGCTGTTTCTGGCCTATCGACAGGGGAGGTCCGCCTGAATGGAATCCTATCTGGCGCTGATGCGCGATGTGATTGATAACGGCGTTGACCGGGGCGACCGAACCGGCGTCGGGACCCGCTCGGTGTTCGGGCGTCAGCTGCGTTTTGACCTGGGGCAGGGCTTTCCCCTGCTGACCACCAAGAAGGTCCATGTGCGCAGTATCATTCATGAACTCCTGTGGTTCCTGCGCGGCTCAACCGACAACCGTGAGCTGCAGCAGCATAACGTCTCGATCTGGAACGAGTGGGCTACGGAAGAGGGAGACCTGGGCCCGATCTACGGCAAGCAATGGCGCAGCTGGCAGTGCCCGGATGGCAGCACTGTGGACCAGATCAGCGACGTGCTGGATGGTATCCGCAACCGACCCGAGTCACGGCGGCTGTTGGTGACGGCCTGGAACCCAGCGGAGCTTCCGGATGAGTCCATGGGCCCGCAGGAGAACGTGCACGCGGGCCGGATGGCGCTGGCGCCCTGCCATTGCCTGTTCCAGTTCTTCGTAGAGAACGGACGGCTTTCCTGCCAGCTCTATCAGCGCAGTGCCGACCTGTTCCTTTTAGCGGACAGGCAGAAAGATGCACAACACGGTGCCTCTGGCTAACCGCAATCTAAAACAAATCGGTTTATAGCGGACGCTTGATTTTTGCACAACAGAGGCTATACTGGGGTGCAGAACGAGGGCTGTCTTTTGAAAATTTTCATCGCCAGAGGGGAAAATCTTTGCGCTAGTCAAATTGATGGTGTCGAGATTGAACCTAAAGCCGTATCAGGCGTCCTAATATTTGATGATCACGGGAAAGTGGTCCGATACCCTTCACAATGGCTATCAACGCTAACCGATCTGCAAGACCTCGCCTACACATCTGCTGAAACTTACGCTCGCAACATCCAGTATTTTATCGAGTTTATTGCCACTAGGCCGGGAAACGCTGGCTTAACAGCTGATGAAATGCTTCTTAATGTTAACCGATCTACATTAGAAGATTGGGTGATCCAGGAGCAAGAGACATTCGGACGCGAGCGTCAAACGATACGAAACAGGGAAGTCTGTCTTAGGTCCTTTTATGACTTCTACAGCAAGAATGAACACACAGACGCAATTATCGAAGAAACGCCATTCCCGAGCACCTTCATAAGCGCAAAACCCCATAAAAAACAGGTTACTAGCGCAAGTCTAAGCGATCTTGTGGCTCTGATGAATGAGTCGCCCTATGAAAGAGAGCGCCTACTTTTACAGTTTATGTATGACTCCGGCGTTAGAATCAGCGAAATAAGTCGCATCACTTATGGCGATATTCACGATGCTATAAGGTTTACCAACTCGGAGTTCATTTCTCCAAAAAAAGTCGACGCTCCTGTTTTTCCTGGGTATGCCCCAATTTTGATACGAGGATCTAAAGGTAGAGGTAACTCGATCAAAGAACGATATTCAGTGATTACAACCCCAACGCTTAAACGTATTGCTGCGTATCATTCGGCCCCCCTCTATAAACGCCATCAAGCGAAATACCACAACCAGAATCAATGTCCCGCCTTCTTAAACAGTGAGGGCAGTGCATATAATAAGGACTCGCTGGGTAAAATGATCGAACGTCGATCAGACTCGGCGCTAAAAAAAGGATCAATTTCCAGAAAAGTACACGCCCACCTATTCCGCCACGGTTCGGCCTACCTCACCTTGCAAGATCCTAATCTGGGTGAAGATTACCTTGAAAGATTGGTTAATGTTCAAAAAACATTGGGACATACATTTATAAGTACAACCGAGCGTTATACCAATATCCCTATGGATATTTACAATGCGATTGCAGATTCAAGCGTTGGAGGTTTGAGATCCAAAATAGAGAAACTGGAGGATGTGGTAGAGCAGACTAAACTGAAGATAAAGCTAGGGGATAAAAAATAATGGGCAAGGCGTCACCAAAAAGAAAGCGCTCTGAATACCGGGAGCTAGTTCGAGACTGGATTGAGAAAGCAAAAATAAATCCCGATTTGCTTTATTTAGTCAAGTTTACTGACCGCTACTCTAAATCTCCGATCATAAGCGCTGGAAAGTTCCTCAAATCTCTCGGGTTGCCAGAGAATGGTAAAAATATTCTATATGAAGAATGCAGTTCAGATTTAGCGGAAATATACGACTTGATGCATTCTGAAGGTGTTTTTATATCCAATTTAACTGCCAATCAATTAAACCAAGTTAGCAGGCTTAAATTGCTTCTCAGATGGTTAGAAGAAGATCCAGAACTTCTAAACTTAGTCTCTGTTTTTGGAAACAGGATACAGTTAAGGCGTTTATGCAATGCCTTTCCTGAGCTTGAAATTAGCAGCAACATAAAAAGCGGTGGTAAGGCTCGCTCTCGACCCAATGACTATCTTGAAAAATTTTATAAGGATACGTTTGAGGTTCGAGTATTAGAGTTATTAAATGAAGCTGGACTTCATGACCCTTATTCCTATACCCCCGTTTCCCAAAGAGTCAATTCATCTGGCCAGTCTGAGAATGCTAGTAGTGAAATAGATTCTTTTATACAAGCTTCAAAATCGGTTGGGACTCTGTATGAAGCACAGCAGATCTCCAAGCAACCGTTCGATAGTGTGTATTATCTCCTTGCTATCGGCTCACGAGGTCGAGCGTCACGATCCGGGAAAGAAAACTTTTTGAGTACGTATAAAACGGTTGTGGAGTTCTGTAAATACAAAGGCTTTAACGGACTTGAGCCTGCTTATGAATTGTTTAGTGAATATTTTGCTGTCCGACTCAGAGTGTACCTTG